>JAEWWY010000511.1 GCA_023458835.1 Bacillota bacterium | reverse complement strand
GCCCCGGCCTTTAGTGTCGGCCAGATGAAGTCCTCCACGAACTCCTGCTTCATATCCACAATATACAGCTTTTCCGCACCGCTCTTGGCGGCCTTCTCATGCAGCGGAGCAAGCTCCTCCCCCTGCCCTACGTCGGCGGCCATGCAGACCACGTCGCAATCGTAATTCTCCTTCAGCCAGGGGATGATGATGGATGTATCCAGCCCGCCGCTATACGCCAGCAATACACGCAGCTTTTCCATACTGATTCCTCCGCTCATTCTAAGCCCTTATAGGCAACCACTTCAGGATGAGCATCAGTATACACTGTATTGCATGAAAATGCAATAGATGTACATAAAAATACATAATGCTTTCTGAAAGAAGCCATCAAGTTCCGCACTTTACGCAGCGTCCCCGATGTACGCAGATAAAGCCGCCGCAGGACGCGCATGACCATTTGGCTGTCTGCCCTGCCAAAAAGGCGTCCATGCCTTCCTCTTTGATTTGAAGCAAGTTATCTACCATGCTCATATGGTACTTTTCCCGGTAGCGCTTATCCAACTGTTTTAAACGTCTGCAGGGGAATTTTCCGCACGTAAAGCAAAGCGCATCATCCTTGCCATTTAGTTCCTCGCAATGCCGGATGCTGCAATTCACACAGTGATAGGGCTTTTGCGCATCCTCCCCGTAGCAACCGGGGCACGGTTTGCGATCCCGCACATATGCCATGCACAGCGCGCAGTTCATGCCGCAAGGCGCAATATGCGATGCGGAAAGAGAAGACACCGCACGCTTTTGCAAAATCGCCCGGCTCATGCGCCCATCATCTCCAGAAGCTCCTTTGTGGTTTTAATGACCACAAGTGCCGTTCCTTCCATTTTTTACCCTCCCCTGTGATCGAAGCATAACATGCCGGCCATTGTGCGTCAAGAAGTCAACGTCTGCTTTTGTTGACAAATGCGTACGTTCGTTCTATGATAAGTCGAAGCGCATAGGCTGCGGGAGGCGTATCATGATCATACTGGGCATCGATCCGGGCCTGGCCACGCTGGGATGGGGCGTTATCGAAACGGACGGGCAGCGGCTGCGCCTGCTTCAATATGGCACGGTGCTCACGGCCGCGAATACGCCCATACCCCAGAGGCTCAAAGCCATTCAAACAGGCGTACAGGCACTGATTGGGCAGTATCAGCCGGATGAGGTCGCCTTTGAAGAGCTTTTTTTCGCTCGGAACGTTACCACCGCCCTCCTGGTGGGCGCCGCCAGGGGCGCAGCCATCATCGCCGCCATAGAGCATACGGAAAACCTGTATGAGTATACACCCATGCAGATCAAGCAGGCCGTGGCGGGCTACGGCAGGGCGGATAAAAAGCAAGTTCAGCAGATGGTAAAGCTTCTTTTGTCCATGGAGGAAATCCCCAAGCCCGACGTTGCCGCCGACGGGCTGGCGGTGGCCATCACCCACGCCCACACCAGCCATTCCAAGCATCTGTTCAAAATGAAGTAAGCCGGAGGCATCCATGTACGCATTCATATCTGGCCGCGTGGCGGAAAAGGGCAGCGGCGAAATCGTTCTGGAGACGGGCGGCGTTGGCTATGCACTGCAATGCAGCATGACCACCTTGTCCCAGGCGCCGCCTGTGGGCGAAACCATGCGCTGCTACACCTATCTTTCCGTCCGGGAGGACGCTTTGGAGCTTTTCGGCTTTGCCAGCAAGGAAGAAAGGGCCATGTTCCTGCGGCTGAACAGCGTCAGCGGCATCGGCCCCCGCACAGCGCTTGGCGTATTGGGCAGCATGCCGCTGAAAGATTTGCACCTGGCCATCCTCACCGGGGATTTGAACGCCTTGACCCGCGCGCCGGGCGTGGGCAAAAAAACGGCCCAGCGCATCGCACTGGAGCTGAAGGATCAAATTTCCCAGGAGGCGCTCACAGGCCTGCCCCCGGAGCAGGCATCCGGGATACCTGTACGGGACGATGCTCTTACCGAAGCTATGCAGGCGCTGCAGTCCCTGGGTTATACCCCGGTGGAGGCCAGCCGTGCCCTCCAGTCAGTACGCGGCAAATCCGATAAGGCTGATGAGCTCATCAAGCTCGCCCTGCGCACCATGGCGGGGATGTAGAATTGGATTATATGCGATGAAATGATTCGCCCTGGCCTTTCACGCAAGCCTGGCCTGATCGCTATAAACACCGCCAAATTAATACAATCCTGGCGGCCCCGAAGGTCCGGGGCGATCGAAAAGCCCCGGTCGCTCCCGCAGGAGCGAAATCTTTCCCCTCATTAGAAGGAGTAATCTCATGTCTGACGACCGATTGATGACCACGGGCTTCCGCCCGGAGGATGACGCCCAGGAGCAGTCCCTCCGCCCCCGCACCCTCAGGGAATACGTGGGTCAAAGGGCGGTAAAGGAGCGGCTTTTGGTGTATATCCAGGCGGCGCTCAAGCGCCGGGAATCCCTGGATCATATCCTGCTGTACGGCCCGCCGGGGCTGGGTAAAACGTGTCTGGCCTGCATCATCGCCACCGAGATGGGGCAAAGCATCCGCATCACCTCCGGCCCGGCCATCGACCGGCCCGGCGACCTGGCCTCCATCCTCACCAACCTGAATGCCGGTGACGTTCTGTTTATTGATGAAATCCACCGCTTGAGCCGCGCTGTGGAGGAAGTGCTGTACTCCGCCATGGAGGATTACGCCCTGGATATCATGATCGGCAAGGGTCCTACCGCCCGCTCCATCCGCCTGGACCTGCCCCGCTTCACGCTGGTAGGGGCCACCACCAGGGCAGGGCAGCTTTCCGCGCCGCTTAGAGACAGGTTCGGCATCATGTTCCGGCTGGAAATGTACAGCCCGGAGGAGCTTTCGCAAATCGTGCGCCGCAGCGCCGGCATCCTGAACGTGGCCGCCCAGGAGGAGGGTATCCTGGAAATCGCCCGCCGCAGCCGCGGCACGCCCCGCATCGCCAACCGTATGCTCAAGCGTGTACGGGATTTTGCCCAGGTGCGGGCGGATGGAACCATCACCCAGGACGTGGCCAGGGAAGGCCTTACCATGCTGGATGTGGATGAACTGGGCCTGGACCGGGTGGACAGGACCATGCTTTCCACCATGATGGATAAGTTCGGCGGCGGCCCGGTAGGTCTTGATACGCTGGCAGCCACCACCGGTGAGGACCCCATCACCATTGAGGATGTGTACGAGCCCTACCTGATGCAGCTTGGCTTCCTTATGCGCACCCCCCGGGGCCGGGTCTGCACCCCTTCCGCCTATGAGCATTTGAAACGTACCCCTCCTGCCGCTCCCCGGGAAGATGACAGCCAACTGCGGTTGGATATCTGAAACAATAAGGAACAACCATGAAAACATCCGACTTTTATTATGATCTTCCCGAGGAGCTCATCGCCCAGACCCCCATGGAACCAAGGGATCAGAGCCGCCTGATGGTGTACCGCCGGGACAAGGGTTCATTGGAACACCGCATCTTCCGCGACCTTCCGGGCTATCTGAAAAAAGGCGACGTCCTGGTGATCAACCAAACCCGCGTCATCCCCGCCAGGCTTCTGGGCATCAAGGAAGATACAAAGGTTCCGATCGAATTCCTGCTTTTGAAACGCCTGAACAGGGATGATTGGGACGCCATCGTCCGCCCCGGCCGGCGTTTAAAGCCCGGTACCCTCTGTTCCTTCGGCGGCGGGCTCCTGCGTGCCCAGGTGCTGGACAGCGTAGAGGAAACAGGCGGTCGTACGGTGCGCTTCCTCTATGACGGAGTGTTTGAGGAGCTGCTGGACAAGCTGGGCGAAATGCCCCTGCCCCCTTACATCCATGAAAAGCTGCGGGAACGGGAGCGCTACCAAACGGTGTATGCCAAGCAGGATGGCAGCGCCGCCGCGCCTACCGCCGGACTGCACTTCACCCCGGAGCTTCTCAGCCGCATCCGGGATATGGGTGTTTCCATCGTTCCCATTTTGCTGCACGTGGGCCTTGGCACCTTCCGCCCGGTAAAGGTGCAAAGCATTGAAAGCCACGTGATGCATGCCGAGTATTACGAGGTGACGCCCGAGGCGGCGGAGCAGATCAACAAAGCCCGCCAATCAGGCGGCCGCATCGTCTGCGTGGGGACCACCAGCGTCCGCACCCTGGAGACGGCGGCGGATGGGCAAGGCATCATCCATCCGGGCCACGGCGAGACAAGTATCTTCATCACGCCCGGCAAGCCCTTTCACGCCGTGGATGCGCTGATCACCAACTTTCACCTGCCGGAGAGCACGCTTTTGATGCTGATATCCGCCTTCATGGGCCGGGAGCAGGCTCTGGCTGCCTACCGGGAGGCGGTGACGGAAAGATACCGTTTCTTTTCCTTTGGCGATGCGATGCTGATCCTGTGAAAGGAGAATGCGCATGCTCAGTATGGTCATCCGTTTTCTTGCCTGCGTGGGGGCGGTGCCCCTGTGCGTATACCTCCTGCCGGGGGTAACGGCCGCGAATTACATCTATGCCGTCTACGCCGGGGCCGTTCTGGGCGTAATCTATATCACCCTCCGGCCTATTGCCAAGCTGCTCCTGGGTGTGTTCAACATTTTCACCCTGGGGCTTTTGTATGTGCTGCTGGACGCATGGCTGGTACAGCTTTGCAGTTGGGTGATGCTGGACCAGTTCCATGTGGACGGCTTTTTGTGGGCGCTGGCCACTGCCCTGATCGTGAACGTGGCCCGGGGCTTTTTGGGGAAGGTATTCAAGCCATCCAAATAGATATCTTTAGGCGGAAGGGCCGTATGGAAAACGAGTGCATGATGGAAGCCGCCGGGCTGGCTGGAAGGATTATCCTGGAAAACGGCGGCGAAACCTACCGGGCGGAGGACACGGTGGAGCGTATGGGCCGGGCCTTTGGCTGCACGAAGGTGGAAGTGTTCGCCGTCCCCAGCGGCGTATTTATTACCCTCGCCTTTCCCAATGGGGAGGAAAAAACCTCCGTTCAGCGCATTCGCCGACGGGGAACGCACCTGAAAAAGGTGGATGATGCCAACCATGTCAGCCGGGCGGTGGCGGCCGGGGAAGTGAGCCCCGGGGAGGCGCTTGCCCTGCTTAAGGAGATCGCCGCCTGGGAGGATAAGAAGGGCAGAGCCTATATGCCCTGGGCTGCGGCATTATCCTCCTTCAGCTTTGCCTTTATGTTTGGCGGCGGCTTTATCGACGGCGCCGCCGCCTTTGCCTGCGCGGCGCTTACCCAGGGGCTGATCCGGCTGATCAAAAAATACAGCCTGCATTACATCGTCACCAGCCTGGTGGGGGGAGCCATCTGCACGCTGATCCCCTTAGTGTTTCACCGGCTGGCCGGGCTGGGTCTTGTGGACGCCATGGTGGCTGGGGCGCTGATGCCTTTGCTGCCCGGCCTGGCCATGACCAACGCTGTGCAGGATACCATGCGGGGAGACATGCTCTCCGGCGTTACCCATGCCGCCCAGGCGCTGCTGATTCTGGCGCTGGTAGCCGGCGGGGCACTGGTGGCCCAAAGCCTGTTTCTTCTGCTGGAAAGGGGTTTTTGATATGTTCGGCTCCTTTTTGGCCGCCCTGGTGATCAGCTTTGTTGCCACCCTGGGGTTTGGTGTGCTTCTGCACGCCCCCAACCGCGCGCTTTTGCCGGCTTCCGCCACCGGCATGGCCGCCCATGGCTGTTATTGGCTGCTTGGCACCTTCGGCTTTCCGGAGCAGGCGGCAATTTTTGCCGCCGCTGCAGGCGCTGCCATCCTGGCGGAACTTTTGGCCCGGCGGATGAAGATGGCCGCCACCGTATTTGTCACCCTGTCCATCATTCCCCTGGTGCCGGGCCTCAACCTGTACCGGGCCATGGCTTTCCTGGCCCAGGGTCAAAGTGAGGCCGGGCTGGAACTTGGGGTATCCGCCATGCTCACCATATTGATGATTTCTTTGGGGATCGGCATGGGCTCCTTCCTTGTCCGGCTTCGCAGGGGCTCCATAGCCCCGACCCCGCCAGTGGCCGATGAGGGAGGAGCGAAGGAGACTGGCGAAAAGGAATGCGAGCGAAGGTGAGCAGTGCAATAATTGAGCCGGCTGGAGGGATATCCCTTTGAGGTTCCCATATTTTGCATAATGACCGGCGAATGCATGAAAAATCATCATCAATATAAACCATAACCGGCAGGGCAGAAAACTCGCTTGGGCCCCCGGCATTCCGTACCGCCCTGTTTTTATCTCCTGGGCCGATTCCTTCCGTGCTGCAAGCGGATTGCATCAGCTCCACAGGGCGGGCGAATGATCAATCGCCCGCATAGCACCTGGAATCTTAAGGTTGCTTATGCATGTATATCCGGCAGCCGCTATACTGTTTGAAAACATAAATGCATCGATGAACAAGGCGTGTAGAATACAGGCAAGCTCCATCCATATGTCATTCTGAGGAACGCAGTGACGAAGAATCTTGGCGTGGCGTGAAAAACAAGATCCTTCGCTGCGCTCAGGATGACAGTTGGCGGGGGTGGATTCGCTTTTCAAACGCTTGCTCAACGATGCATGGATGCTTTTAGTTGGTATAACTGCTTGACCCGGGCAATTTACATCCATCAGAAAGGGGCGGGATGCGCATCCCGCCCCTTTCTGATTTTGACCTTTTCCTATCTCACGATCTCCACATACATTTCCCCTGTCAGCGCCTTCCAGGCGTTTCGGATGACATTTTGGTTTGTCACGCCGTAATTGGGGTCATTCTTCTGGCACTCGACCATATCCCGCAGGAAATGTACGCACAGGTGTCCATCAAAACCGTTGCCCAGGATGGGGCCGGTCAGGTGAGGCGTATTATGGGTGGATGCCACTGTCCAGCGGCCGTCAGGCAGCTTCACATACACCGCCTTGGGTGTCCAGGTGGTCTTGTTTCCGAAGGCCAGGTTCATGATCTGCGTATCCCGGAGGGTAAGCGGCTCGGAGTCCGCGTGGCGGCCCATGGAAAACACTCTGAGCGTCCAGCTCCGTTTGCTGGACGGGTCAAATACCAAAATATTCTGCCCGCTCTTCATGCTGGACTTGATGGTGTCAAACCAGTGCAGCAGCTTTACTTCACTCTTGCTGGGCCCGTCGATGATACCCGCACCTTCCTCCAGCGCAGGCAATTCCGTGGAAGCATCCTTGGCGCTGCCGCCATACAATGCCTGCTGCGTGGCCGATCCGGCAATGCCGTCTGCCGTCAGGCTGTTGCGGATTTGAAACTCCACTACGGCGTTGCGGGTTTCGGTGGTATAGGTGCCGGTAACGGAAGCATTGTATCCCAGATTCTTCAGCGCATTTTGCAAATTGGTAACGGCCGTTCCGGTCGAGTTAAGCTTCAGGGTCGTGTAGCTGGGTGCCGGGGTGGCGGCAGCCGCATCCGCCGCACGGGCGCTGCCGCTTTGCAGCACGGCATATGTCTTTGTTCCGGCCAGGCCGTCGCTGGTCAGCCCGTTGTTGGATTGGAAAGCCTTCACCGCCGCGATGGTCAAGTCGTCATATACCCCGTTGATGCCGCCGGTATAGTAGTTCAGCGCCTGCAGCTTCTCCTGCAAAAGCTTTACGTCATCCCCCGTATTGCCCTTGCGCAGCGTACGGCTCAGGGTAACGTTGGAGGAGTTCTCTGTAGGTGCCGGGGTGGCTACCGGTTCCTGCGTGGCAGGGTCAGGCGCGGGAGTGGGGGCGGAGCCCTGACCGGCTTGGGAATACAAAAGCGTCAGCGTCTTTGTCCCAGCCAGGCCGTCCGTAGTCAGGCCATTGTTCCTTTGAAACTGCTTCACGGCAGCTTCCGTGCCACGGCCAAACTTGCCGTCGGCAGCCCCCGGGGCATAGCCAAGCTTTGTCAATGACTCCTGCATGGCCTTCACGGCGTCGCCGCTGGAACCATAGCGGAGCGTCGTAAGGCTGCCGGATGAGGAACCGCCAGGCGCAGGAGCGGGCGCCGCCGAGGGAGGCTGAGTTTCCTCCGGCGCGCTGCTGCCCGGATCGCCTGCCGCGCCGTACAGGGCGGTCAGCGTCTGGTGTCCGGCTAGCCCGTCCGCCACAAGGCCCTTGCCTCTTTGAAACCGCCTCACGGCATCCTCCGTGCCACGGCCAAACTTTCCATCCACGCCTTTGGTATCATAACCCAAGTCATTGAGCGCTTGCTGCATGGCCCGCACCTGCTCGCCGACGCTGCCGTAGCGCAGCGTGGCATACCGTGTTTCAGCCTGAACGGCGGCAACGGAAGTCATGCATAGGATAATCGCCAGAACAAGTGCAGTCCGGCTATGGAGCTTCATTCGCATGGTCAAAGTTCCTCCTCGTGAGGTATTGCCCATAGTATACCAAAAGATGACGCAATCGTAAATAAGTTTTAAGAATTTATTACAAATATTTTCTTATCACAGCACTCCTGTAAAAATACAACCATAAAATATGCACCGCATGAAAACAGGCAGGAAAATTCGTTATTATAGAAGAATTACGCTGTAAATAAGGAGGGATCGTCATGTCAAAATCCAGGTCAGCCTGCGTAAAAATGCTGGCAGGCCTCGTCCTGCTGCTAGTGGTCCTCACGGTCATTCCTGCGGCATTGGCGGCGGATGCTTTTGTGATTCAGGTGGATAAGCTGGACATGAATCGTCTGAACGACAGCGCATATATCAGCGAAAACCTGTCCGCTGCCACGCAGTACATCCGTTTAAGCTGCGCGATGGAGGGCGCTGCGCAGGTACGGCTGCAGGTGGTTCGCCAGGACACCGGCAGCGTGGTCATGGACAAGAACTACGGGCAGGTTTCAGGCACTTTCCGTTCCGGAGATATCTATCTGAAATTTTCCGGCAGCTCCACCATCCCCTATACCATCACGTTGACGGCCGGGGACAAGACATACGCTTTCCCCTTCTACCGCAAGCTGATGGTGCTTAAAAACAACACCGCCTGCACATTTGGTGTGCGCATCAAGAATCTGGACAAGGGGCTAACGGACGCCTGGACCATGGCAACCCCCCTGGATCTTGAGGAGATCGCCGCTCTTCCCGGCGGCGTCAAGCGCATTGACCTGTGCGCCAGCAACATGTATGTCATCGGCACGGTGACGGTACGGGTTCGCGACGGCGCTCTGCGCGTATCCATGCAGCTTGCCGAAGATGAGAACGGGGATGAAAGCAGCTTCGAAATATCCGAACAGCACCTTTTCCTGATCACGAGCCCTTCGGACTGGAATAGCCTGGATCCAAGGCGCCTTGCGGAGCAGGAATACAAAATCGGTGTGGATATCCTTTTGGAAGAGAGCCTGCCGGATACGAAGTATGTGGTCATGTACCTGCCGGTGAAGCTGTCCTACGATCCCAACGGACTTCACCGCTTCAGCTATAACCTGAAGGAGAACCCGGAGCTTGTGCGGCAGTTGGAGATCTGGGATGCCATGAAGGAATTGGAGAAAGCAGCCTCCGTAGGATGAATCCGAACGAAAATCCCCCGGTTTTCAATTGAAAACCGGGGGATTTTCCTTGATCAGCAGCGCGGCGCCAAGCGAGATCACCCCATATTCAGCAATTTCTCCAATTCCCTGTTCAATGCATCTTTCAGATCGCTGAGTTCAGCGATCGATGGCCGGTATGTATCATCATACATTTCTTCTTTAGACAATTTCCATACCGGGCCGGGATTGGGCGTATCCCCCTGATTCCTGGGAAAGAAGTGCCAATGCATATGCATATTGTCACCAATTCCCAATAGCTCATAATTCAATTTCTCAGGCTTAAAAGCGTTATATACCGCTTCCGCCACCAAAGACATTTCGTTAAGGAACCTTGCTTTGAAGTCCTTTTTCAAAAAATGAAGCTCAGTCGCATGTTCTTTACACAAAAACAGGGTATAGCCTCTAAAACGCTGATGGTCCCCAATCACAACATATCCCGTTTCCAGCTCTTTCACAAAGTATGGGTTTTTCCCATCCAATGTCAGTTGAATCCGATCGCATACACCGCACATGTTGCCCACACTCCTCAGCATGCAGCCTGGTAACCGCTTACCTCATATCAGGATCTGCCGCTGATCACATGATACGCCATCAATGGCATCAATGTAAAGCTGTCTCTGTTCGCATAAGTAATGAGGGAGCTCTTTAAGCTCCGCATAAGCGCATGCCCTTCCATCACGCCCATATACTGTATCAGTGTTTCCTTCAAAATGAAGGGTGTGATGAATATCAAGCGTTTTTTTGTGCCTGCCATCGCCGGGCTGCTGGCCGGATGCATGCTCTGCTTCCCCGGGGAGGCTGCCCAAGCCGCCTCGGATGCATGCCGTTTGTGGGCTGTGGCGGTATTGCCTACCCTGTTCCCTTTTCTTGCGTGCATGCTGCTGGTCACAGGCAGCTTGAAAGCCAGAAAAAAAACCAGCGTCAGCCGCCTTTTCGGCCTTCCTGCCGTTTTTTGTCCGCTGCTGGCCCTGGGCCTTCTATCCGGCTCCCCTGGCGGATCAAGGCTATCCCAGGAGTTTTCGGTAAACAGCCGCGCGGGTTTAAAGCGGTTTGCGCTGTACGCGGGCACCATGAGCCCTATGTTTTTCATCGGCACGCTGGGGGGCTGGCTTCATGATCCGGCCTTGGGTTGGGCAATGCTGACCGCTCATTGGCTGGGGGCCTTTTTAACGGGCCAGCTCTCCCGGCTTTTCTTCAAATGCCCTCCCCCTGCGGAAACCGCCTCCCCCAAACCCGAGGACGCATTAAACCTGGCCCGGGTGATGTCAGCGGCCGCCATGGCCATGTTTACCGTATGCGGCCTGATGGTGCTGGGCAGCGTCGCAGCGCAAATGGTCCGCTGTGCACTGCCAAACCTGCCGGAAGGCATGCTCGCCGGGCTGCAGGCCTTTCTGGAAGTGACGGCAGGCTGCGCCCGCATTTTGACCATTCCCCTGCCCGATTCGCTTCCCGCCCTGCGCCCGGCGCTTCTGTGCGCCGCCGCTTCGTTTGGAGGCTTGTCCATCCTCTTGCAGAACCTGGCCTTTTTGCAGGCGGGCGGCGTCACCTTTTCCTTTTTGATCAAAGGCAGGCTATGCCATTCCCTGCTGTCCTTCGGCCTGTGCCTGCTCATGGCCCCGCCGGCTGCGCCGGTTGCCGCTGCCGCCTTTTCCGCCCCGGCGCAGGCCATGCCGCCATCCTCCCTTATTTTGCTTTTCGTATGGTGCTGCTGCCTGATACTGCCCGTCAAACGCCGGGCGGGCAATCAGCCGGATAAATATCTGCAACCTCCTTCCCCATGAACACGCGCACCCCGTTTGCCAGCGGTTGGAGGCGGTCTATGGCGGCAGGAAGCACAATTCTGTATTCCCGGCGATGGTCGCCACGCGTCTCCCGGCTGAACCGCCACGGATCGCTGCCATCTACGGCTGCAAGTGTTTTGCCAAACGCGCGCCAGACCGTCCATCCGCTGAGGCAGTAATCGGCAAGCGGCCCCTCCTGATAATGGAGCGTTCCCAGCAGAACCTCCCAGGCCGGGTCGGCCTCCCACAGGTAATGGTCGGCG
>JAEWWY010000510.1 GCA_023458835.1 Bacillota bacterium | reverse complement strand
ACCCAGGGCGGCCCCGGAAGCTCCTCCTTTCTGCTTACGCTCTACGGCTATGTATAGGCGTTCAGGGAAAACAATTTCGGCCAATCCATGGTAAGCGGCATTGCGCTGGGCGTCATGATCATCTTTTTGACGCGGCTGTTCAACTATTTCCGTGACCGCCATCAGGATTAGGGGGATAAGCATATGAAAGAAAGCAAGAATTGGCCTCTGTACGCGGTTTTGATCCTGTTTTCCCTGCTTGCCCTCGGCCCGTTTATCTGGGTGCTTTTGAGCAGCCTGAAAAATACCGTGGAGATCTATTCCGGCACGGTGCTGCCGCCCAACTGGCGGTTCATCAACTATCCGGAGGCGTGGCGGCGGGCCCGGCTTGGGGTCTACTTCGCCAACTCCCTGGTCATCACGGTGCTTGCGCCGCTGCTGGGCCTTGTCCTGGATACATGCGCAGGCTATTCCTTTGCCAAGCTCAAGCTCAAAAAATACACGTGGCTTCTCTACCTGTTTATGCTGGGGCTGTTTATCCCCGGCGAATCCAACCTTCTGTCCATTACGCTGCAGGTGAAAAGCCTGGGATTGCATAACACCCTGGGCGGCGTGATCGCCGCAATGCTGGGCACCGGCATGGCCTTTGGCATTTTCCTGATGCGCAACTTTTTCAAGGACATTCCGGACTCCTTCGGGGAAAGCGCGAGGATCGACGGCGCGGGACCGTTTCAAACGTTTCTGCACGTGTACCTGCCGCTGGCCAAAAGCGGCATCGTGGCGCTGGCGATCTTCAAAGTGATCGGCGCGTGGAATGAGTTCAACCTGTCCCTGTTCATATTGACCGATTCCGACAAGTGGACGATCCCGCTGGCGGTATCAACCTTTACGGCCATGCCTGGGGCGAACAATTACGGTTTTGTGTTTGCGGCGGCCATGATCAGCATACTGCCGGTATTGATTTTGTATTTCCTGTTCCAACGTTCATTTATTGCGGGCATCACCGCCGGTGGCTTAAAGGGGTAAAAATGAAAGTGGGGTGGCTGACTTATGGTTCAAATGACTTGCTGCGGCAGCATCGGCGCGCCTGCACGGCACGGCGCACAGGAATTGCTTAAAACGGTCAACCAAACGGGCTTCGACAGCCCCATTTATCTGGGCAGGCTGGACAGCGACCAGGTGGCAAAGGCGCTGGCCCGGGGCGACGTCCGGTGCGCGGAAACGGAAGAAGCCTTCGGTATCGGCGTGTGCCAGGATTGCGTATATATTGCCGGATATGACGATACGGGCCTGATGTATGGATGCTTCGCCCTGGCGGAGATGCTGGAAAGCGGCCAGCCCATAAGGAGCATTGCGGAGGAGCCCTATCTGAAAACCAGGGGCATGTATGAGCTGCCCCACAACAGGGATCTGGAAAGCGAGCGCTTTTATTCGAAGGCTTACTGGACGGAATATTTCAATATGCTGGCCAGGAACCGCATCTATTCCTTCATCTATGTATATTCCCATCAAACCGGCTACATGGCGCCGGTGTTCGCCTATTTCACGCGGGATGAAAAATACCCGGGCGCCCGGCCCACGGATATTCCCAACGAGATGATCGACAAGAACCGTGAGATGATGGCTTTTATCACCCAGCTCGCCCATGACCGCGGGATCAGCTTCATCCTGGGTATCTGGGAAGTGTATCCCTGGCGGGGCGGGCAGGGCGACTGGCGGCCGCCCCAGGCAAACGCCGTACCTGGCGTTACGGAGGATATACTGGAGGACTACGTATACCGCGGGGCCAAGGCCATGCTCACAGAATTCCCCTGCATCGACGGCATACAGGTCCGCGTCAACGAGGAATCCAGCATTCCTGCCCAGAAGCAGACGGAGTTTTTCAAAAACACCATCTTCAAGGCTGTGGCGGAAACGGGTAAATTGATGGACTACCGCGGCTGGCTGGCGCTGCCGGAAACCACCGAGGCGGTCAAACAGATGTGCCCGAACCTTCGCACGTCCATGAAATACTGGGCGGAGTTCCTGGGCGCGCCCTATCAGCCCTGCAAAATAGAGCCGGGTTACAGCTACGGAGACCTGCTGGAGAAGCCCATGCCTTACCGCTTCATGTGGCAGGTGTGGTCACTGGGGTCCCCCAGGCTGCTTCTGTGGGGTGATCCGGAGTATGTGGCGCGCTTTGTGGAAAGCTGCAGGCTGGGCGGCGCGGAGGGCTTTGAGATCAATCCGCTCCTGGCGCAAAAGGGTTACGGGAATGAGCCGGGCTACTGGCGCATCTTCAAAAATCCGGCTGATGAGTATTATACCCACGAATATGAGCGCTACTGGATGTTCTACCTGCTATTCGGGCGGATGGCGTACAACCCCGGCCTTCCTGAGGGCGTCTGGATGCGGGAATTGCAAAAGCGCGTAGACGGCCACGCGGACAATGTCATGGAGGCGTATAAGCTGTCCAGCCGCGTCATCACCTTCCTTGTGCAGTACTCCCTCAGCGATCCCAATATGTATATTTGGCCGGAGATCGATCTGGGCGGCCTGCTGGAGTTTTATATCGAAACGCCCACCAGCGACAGGTGTACGCTGAGTACCGTGCCGGAGTACATCGACAACCTGGTTAAAAACATGCCCTGCGGGAAGTTTACGCCCCATCAGTCGGCAAAGCTTTTCAAAACCTACAGCGACGGGATTCTGGCAGCGCTTGAACAGCCGGACATCGCAGAGGCCGGCGAAAGCAACAAGGAGCTTGCGGCCACCCTGGCAGATTTTCGCGTCATGGCCCACCTTTCCCGCTACCATTCCCTGAAGATCGAGGCGGCGCTGCGGGTCGAAGCCTATTTCAGGACGAGCGACGGCAGTGGCCTGCGGGAAGCGGCGCATCTGCTCCGGGACGCCACCATGCAATGGGAGTCCATCATTTCCCTGACGGAAGACAGGTACTATGACCGCATGGTGACCGGGCCCAGCGACGCGGGCTGCTGGAAGGCAAAGCGCCGCCTCGCCTATGAGGACGAGCTCCGCCTGCAGGAAATCATCGCGCTGCATGAGCGCTTCGGCCTGTTCGAAAAAGGGTTCGACTTCGGCCGGCACATCACCATGCAGGGCTTTGAAAACAGGCCCTTTGAGCTATTCAAGACGTTCTCGGTGGAAAAGCGCTTTACAGGCGTTACCCCGGATACGTTGTTCACATCGGAATCGGGCTTTGGCATCACCGCGGGTGAATGGGGCGGCATCGCCATGGCCCGCCCGCGCCTGACCGACAGGACCGCGGACTGGAAATACCGGCGGGATGCGCTGTATGACGTCCATATGGAAAACATGCGCGGCTACCGCAGCCCGCTGACGGAGGACTATTTAAGCGGCGAAGGCGCGGCGGAATTTGCGTGCGGCCTGGAAAACGGCCGGTATGCCGTAACGCTCCTCTTTGCCGATGAAAGCGTGGGGGCAAAGGCCCACGGGCCGTTCAGCGCGCGGGTCAACGGCGTTTGTGCCGTGGACGGGGAAGCAATCCTGCCCCTTGAAAAAATCGAGCGGACGGTTGTGGCCAACGTAACGGATGGCAAGCTGACGCTGGCGCTTGATGGCCGGTGGTTCATAAGCGCGCTGATCATCCGCCGCTTGACGCCCGCCATTGCCCATACGCCGCCCAGAGCGCTTGAAAAGAGCGAA
>JAEWWY010000509.1 GCA_023458835.1 Bacillota bacterium | reverse complement strand
GGCCTATTCTGGCTGCCGGAACCAGCTTGGTTACGCCGTCCTCCATGCCAAGGCCAGCCCGCAAGATGGGGACAATGCCCAACTTCTTGCCGCTTAAAACCCGCGTTTTGGTCCGGCAGATGGGCGTTTCCACGTCCACTTCTTCCGTGGGAAGGTCCCTTGTCACCTCGTACACCATCAGCATGGAAATCTCCTCAAGGAGCTCACGGAATTCTTTGGCACCGGTGTTCTTGTCCCGCATAAGGCTCAACTTGTGCTGGATCAGCGGATGGTCGAATACATGGACTTTGCTCACGGAAAATCCTCCTTCTCATAATAAACACGCGGCCCGATGGGGCTGCGTGTTCAGGCAATAAAGTGTGCGTAAGCTGCTTGAAGCGGAGTATTGACGGGAAGATGAAAAAAGGAATAAAAAGTCCAGCCTTTATGAAAAGGCATCCTCTTCCAATTCACACGATCCAGGATGCTTTTGAGTATAACTATGTGTCTCAACTCCATGGCTTCAACGCTCAGTTCCCGACTATTATAGCGTACATTTCGCCGCGTGACAACCATTTTTAGAAAATTCATCAATGAAAAACCCTTGCGCATTTGCCAAAATATTGTCAGAATCCCTGTGGATATGGTATCCCGCGCATGCTTGACAGCCATTTAGGGCAAGAATATAATGGTGAAAATGCTGGAAAGGGGGCGCCCTATGGTTTCTGCGCAGCCCGGGCGGCTGGCCTTTGGCCTTGTCCCCTGGTATAGCCTGATCATTGTTACCGCGATCGCGCTGGGCGTTTATTTGTGCGGGCGGGAGGAAAAAAGGCTTGGCTTGCCCAAGGACAGCGCCATCGACAGCGCGCTGTGGGCCATCCCTCTTGGGATCGCCGGCGCGCGGCTTTACTATGTGGCCTTTGCCTGGGATCAATTTTCAGGCAATCTGATACGCATTCTATATGTGTGGGAAGGCGGTGTTGCCATCTACGGCGCGCTGATTGGCGGCCTTCTCGGGGTATGGCTGAATGCCAGGCGCAAAAAGATCAATTTGCTTACCCTGCTGGATATGATCGCCCCTTCCGTGGTGCTGGCCCAAGCGCTGGGCCGCTGGGGCAATTACTTCAACATGGAAGCCTATGGGGAAGCGGTTTTGAATCCCGCGTGGCAGTTTTTCCCCTTTGCAGTCCTTATCCCCGGCGTTCAGGGCGGCACCTGGCACCTGGCCACTTTTTTTTATGAGTCGGCATGGGATTTTGCTTGCTTTGCATTGCTGATGGCTTTCCGCAAGCGCATGACGCGACGCGGCGACGTGTTCCTATGGTACGTTTTGCTGTATGGCGCGGGGCGGGCTGTGGTGGAAGGGCTGCGGCTGGACAGCCTGATGTTCTTGAACGGGGCCATTCGCGTTTCCCAATGGCTGAGCTTCCTGGGCATGGCTGTGGTGGTTATGGTGTTTGCTTTCAGGATGCAAAAAGTGAATGCCATAACGCTTCCTATTGTTGCATCGGCCGTATTAATGGTGCATTCCTTCTATCTTTTATATGCGGTGAAAAACCCGCCGCCCTATATATGGCCATGGCTGAACATGCTGGTTTTGATCCTGTGCGCTCTTGGCATTGCTTGGCCCCGGGGCGGAAAAAGCAAGAAAAAGCTTTGCACAGCGATCCCGTTTTTGCTTTTGAACGCCGCCATCGTTGCCTTCCTCTTCTTCCATAGCGGCATGGAAAGGAGCTTGCTTGCCCACACGGCTTTCATCACCCTGGTTTCCCTATCCTTTCCGGCAGCGGCGCTGTCAATCTATCCGGCCTCTTCCCTTATGTAATGGATTCCTATTTTTACACAGGAGGACCTCTTATGCGCAATCTTACATTGATGACGGACTTATACCAGCTTACCATGATGTATGGCTACTGGAAGCACAACATGCAAAAGAACAGGGCAGTGTTCGACCTGTATTACCGCAAGCAGGGCGACGTTACTTCCCATGCCATCGCCGCGGGGCTGGAACAGGCTGTTGAATATATTCAAAACCTGTCCTTTGAGGAAGAGGACCTGCAATATCTGCGCTCCCTGAAGCTGTTTGACGAGCCGTTTTTGCAGGAATTGTCCCATCTTCGCTTTACAGGAGATCTGTATGCCGTGCCGGAAGGCACCGTCGTTTTTCCGGATGAACCTATCGTTCGGGTATATGCGCCTATCATGGAAGCGCAGTTTATTGAAACGGCGCTGCTGAACATCATCAACCATCAGACGCTGATTGCCACCAAGGCGGCCAGGGTTTGTCAGGCGGCCCAAGGCGGCAGCGTTCTGGAATTCGGGTTGCGCCGTGCCCAAGGGCCTGATGCGGGCATTTACGGCGCCCGCGCCGCTATCATCGGCGGATGCAGCGCCACCAGCAACGTATTGACCGGCCAGCTTTTCGGCATTCCCGTCAAGGGTACCCACGCCCATAGCTGGGTGATGTCCTTTGGCAGCGAACTGGAAGCCTTCCGTGCCTACGCCGAGACCTTCCCCGACAGTTGCATGCTGTTGGTGGACACGTATGATACGCTGCGCAGCGGCGTTCCCAATGCCATTGCCGTCTTCCAGGAACTGCGGGCAAAGGGCTGTGAGCCGGTGGGCATCCGCCTGGACAGCGGCGATTTGACGTATTTGAGCCGTACAGCCCGGAAGATGCTGGACGATGCGGGTTTCCCCAATACAAAGATTTTTGCCAGCGGTGATCTGGACGAGGATGTGATCTGGAATCTAAAAGCCCAGGGCGCACAGATCGACGTATGGGGCGTAGGCACCAGGCTCATCACAAGCCAGGATAATCCTGCCCTGGGCGGCGTATACAAGCTGGCGGCGGAAGAGGTGGGCGGCGTTCTTTATCCCCGGATCAAGATCTCTGAAAACCCGCAGAAAATTACCAATCCCGGCCTGAAGGTGCTCTACCGCGTCTATGACGGGCAATCGAAAAAAGCGGTGGCCGATTTGATCGCATTGGAAGAAGAACGCTACGACGCATCAAAGCCCTTGCGGCTGTTTGACCCGGAAAACACATGGAAGACCATGACTGTTACGGACTATATCCTGCGGCCCCTGCTGGTGCCCGTCTTTTCTTCGGGTGAGCTCGTGTATAAATTCCCCGGCCTGCTTGACATACAGGCCAATGCCGCCCGGGAGCTTGATTCCTTCTGGGGCGAATACAAGCGCCTTCAATCCCCCCATCGTTACAAGGTGGACCTGAGCCAACCGCTGTATGACTTGAAGCAGCGATTGTTATCCGCCAGCAGCAGTCCGGAGTAAATTCAAAGGAAAGAAGGAGGCGCTGCCATGCCGGTCATCGCCTGGAAAAACAGCCTGTACCGGCTGGCATTGCCTTTTTGGGGCAGGCGCGTCAAGGGGTATGCGAAAAGCGGCGATACGCCCATGGAAGAAAAAGAACTGCGGCAGCTTGAAACCATCTTCCGCCGCCGCCATGTGGTGGGCGGTTGTTTGCAGATAATCAGAAACGGCTCCATGGGCCCGCTGGTAACCTATGGCTATGCCCGGCTTCCGGATGAAAAGGTAACGGCGGATACCGTTTTCCGGGCCGCCTCCATCAGCAAAATGGTCACGGCAGCCGGCCTCATGATGCTTTGTGAAAAGGGGATGCTTGACCTTCACGCGCCCGTGGAAGCATATTTGCCTTTTCCTGTGCGGAATCCAAGGTTTCAGGATGTGCCCATCCTTGTAAAGCATCTTTTGTCCCATACATCCAGCCTGTGGGACGGACCCGGCTACGGCCAGGCGCTTCGCTCCCCCGTTCCCCTTTCCTCCCTTGTGGCAGATCCCCGGAATTATTTGAATGCACCCCCTGGCGCGGCGTTTCGTTACAGCAATCTGGCCGCAGGCATGGCAGGCAGCGTAATGGAAAGCGCCGCCGGCCGCAGCCTGGAAGATTTGATGCGGGAAACGGTGTTTGAGCCGCTTGGCATGAAGTGTACCTATACGCTGAAAAATCTGCCGGATATAAAGCAGGCGGCGCATATTTACCGTGTGTTGCCCGCCGGGGACGGATCGCCCTTGTTTGATGCGGAAAAGCGGCTTGTTTCGGCCGATGATTTAAGATCGCCTTCCCCTGAACACCACTACCTTGCGGCAGCGGGCAACCTGTTCGCTGACGCCGCTTCCCTGGGGAAATTTGTATGCATGATGATAAGGGGCGGCAGCCCGCTTTTATCCGGGGAAAGCATCTTGCAAATGCAGGGACCCGTTGCTTCCTATGACAAAAGTGCTCCCCATGCCAGGCATTGCCTGGGGATGATGGCTATGGAGGATCCCAGCCTTAATACAGGCCGCTTGTACGGGCACCAGGGCTTCGCCTACGGCGCGGCGGAAGGTGTATTTTATGAGGAATCCACCGGAAACGGTTTTGTTTTCCTGAATAACGGCGCCAGCGAAGCAAGGCGTGGCCATCTGGCCATGGTCAACCGCGATCTGATACACACCATTCTTTCTTCCGGAAAAAACGCTCAAAAAAAGTAATCCAGGAGCCGTTTTTATCGCATCCTGCAAGAATCAATTGCCATTCCTTTCATAGGATGGTATACTGAAAACAAAACCTGCCATGATTGTTTGCTCTGCGAATATAGGGAAGCAGGGATGCAAAATGAAAAGGGCGTCAACAGCGGAACAAGATATATCAAGCCGCCTGGTCATCCTTTTGACCGGGCTGCTCCTGTTTGCCCTGATATCGATGCTGCCTCCTTGCATGGCCGGCGCCGAAGGATTCCAAAAGGATTACCAGGCCATCGACAATGCGGCCAAATCCGTGCTGATGTTGGAAGTATACGATGCGGACAACGCGTTTATTGCTTCCGGAAGCGGGTTTGTGGCCTATAACAACAAGACGCTGATCACCAATTTCCATGTAATTGAGAATGCGGATTCCATTGCCGCGCTGAGCGATGCGGGCGAATATTATTATCTGTACGAGGTTCTGGCATACAGCAAGGAAAAAGACATCGCCATTTTGAAGTTCCTTTCCCCCACGGACTTGAAGCCTCTGGAGTTGGCCTCCAATGAAACCAGGGTCTTTCGCGGGGAGCCGGTGGTAGCCATAGGAAGCCCCGAGGGCCTTACAAACACCGTATCCCTGGGCAATATCAGCGCGGTCCGGAACGATATCGGGATGACCGAGTACCAGTTTACCGCCCCCATATCCCATGGCAGCAGCGGCGGTGCACTGCTTAACAACAGCGGCCAGGTGATCGGTATCACCTATGCCACCTTTGCCGCCGGGCAAAACCTGAACATGGCCATCCCTATTCATTATGCAGCCGAACTTTATGCCAATCCGCTGCCCCAAAGCATTTTCCTCGGGTCGCTATGGCAGGAAGGCAGTAAAGATTTGCCCACGCCTGCACCCACCGCCACCCCGCATCCTGCCGATGCGGCAACAGCGGGCGGAGGCGGGATTCTGACCGCGGCCTTGCTGAGGGACGGGACGGTACGCTTAAGCTGGCCGGAAGTGAAAACAAAGGCATCTTCCTTCATCGTTACATGTGCTTCTTCCTTGTGGGATCATACGCTTACCTATACCACCGAATCGTTTTCACTGGATATCAATGGCCTGATCCCCGGCCTCTATTATGATTTCACCTTGCAGCCCGTGGGCTTGTACAGCCCCTATACAACTTCCTTGCAAATCCCATCCAAGGGCCTTTACAACAAAAGGGATTATCTGACGGAGGAAGCCGCCGTCTATTGGATAGATATAGACGCGGATGTGTTCGATGACGGCACGGAGCGGAACGACGCATCCGAAAGTGCTCCGTACGATTTAATGAAGGCGGGCGACACGAGAAGTTATGTATTTTTCCTCACCTGTTCCATCAAGGAATCGGGGGAAGCCACGCATTTCCCCTTTGTCCTGGCCTTGTATGCCCCCGATGGAAGCGTATATACCCGATGGGGCACAGGCGACATTCCGGCAGATTTTTCGCATTTCGATTATTCCTTCCGCATGGATTCCCTGCTTCAAGAGTATTTGAAGGATCAGCAGACATTCCAAACGGGCAACTATTGGCTTGAGCTGTATTTTGACGGCCAGATGGCGGCCTATGGCAAGTTCGAGGTAAAATAGGCGCAGCGCTGCATAAAAAGGAGCGGCTCCCGGATTCCGGGGCCGCTCCTTTTACACGCACATATCAGCGGCTGTATTTGGGCCTTGCCTGATAGTGGGTATGCAGGATCTCATGCGCCTTGTGGCTGTTGGGCTTTTCCAAAAACTCCTCGTACAGCCTTTGGACGTCCTTGTTCTCATGGCTCTTGCGCAGGGGCTTGTCCTTATCCTCGCCATACAGAGCGGCGGCGCGCAGCGCGCCGGGATTCACGTCCATGCGCTTTTGCGCGGACACGATAGGCTGGCCGCCGCCGGTAACGCAGCCGCCCGGGCAGCCCATGACTTCAATGAAATGATATTCCTTTTCGCCGCTGCGCACGCTCTCCAATACCTTAGCTGCATTGGCGGTGCCGTGGGCTACGGCCACGCTTAAGGAAACTTCCCCCACCTGGATGGTGGCTTCCTTCACGCCCACAAGGCCCCGGACCTGTTCAAACTCCACTTTGGGCAATTCCTTGCCGGTGACCACCTCATAGGCGGTGCGCAGCGCTGCTTCCATCACGCCGCCGGTGGCGCCAAAGATGACGCCGGCCCCGGTGCTTTCGCCCAGCAGGTCGTCAAATTCCCCGTCCGGAAGGCTGACAAAATCAATGCCGGCCTCCTTGATCATTTTGGCCAATTCCCTTGTGGTGATCACCGCGTCCACGTCCGGATATCCGGCGGCGGAGAGCTCCGGCCTGTCGGCCTCAAACTTTTTGGCAGTGCAGGGCATGACGGATACTACGGCGATATCCCCGGCATCTATCCCGGCCTTCTTGGCATAGTAGGTCTTTACCACGGCGCCCAGCATCTCATGGGGGGATTTGCAGGAGGACAGGTTGGGGATGAAATCCGGATAATAGTGCTCGCAATACTTGATCCAGCCGGGCGAGCAGGAGGTGATCATGGGC
>JAEWWY010000508.1 GCA_023458835.1 Bacillota bacterium | reverse complement strand
CCGGTGAGATCATCCAGCGTCCCCGCCAGGGACCAGGGCGTACTGTCCTGATAGACCTGGTTCACTACTTTTACCAGGGTATTCATGGGCAGGGTGGTCAAAATGTCTTGATCGGCATTGCCTATCGTTATCCGCAGCGCCACTTGCTGCTTGGTCAGGGCGTATCCCGCATACTGGCCGGGCACGGACGTCGGTGTAGGGGGTGGGGTATTGGTGCCGGTGGGAGCAGGCGTGCGGGTAGGCATGGGATGTTGCAGCGTGGCCTGATAGGCATCGCTTTGCGCCTGCGTCATCATGTTGATGAATTCGGTCATGATATAGCCATCCTGGCCATCCACATTTACACGGGTCCAGACTTCATTGGCATCGTTATACTGGGATTCATACATCCATATGTGGGCATTCTTGGACAGCTTCTTAATGCCGTTATTGTTGGCCTTCGTGGGAGATGTGCGGAAGTTTACATTGTTGCTTTTGATCACACCCCAGCGATCGATGGCGGAGCCTACGGGGATGGGGGTTTCCACCACGGGCGGTACATATTCGTATACGAAGGTCACGAAGTCCGCATTGCTGGTGCCATCCATAAGCACCGTGACGGTTTTGATGGTATCGCCCTTGATGCGGTAGTTGGCCTGGAGATCGGCGGGTTCAGGATTGATCTGATGGCTGCCTACTCCCAAGATTTTCTGCTGGGCAGTGGCGACATCCCCATTTGATTCATTCCTATAATAGACCGTAATGGTTTTCTTCACCGGCACATAGGTGAAGGTGACTTTGTTGGGTGTAGCGACACCCAGAGCGTCCACGGATACATTGACGGAGGCTGGGCCTTCCAGCTTATATCCGGCAGGGGTTTGGTTCGGGTCCGCATTGACAGGCACATTCATGCTGCCTGCCGGAATGTCTACCGAGGATGTATGAAAGATATTGCCATCCTTGATATACTCGATAGATACCTTTGCTGGTCCCACCGGATTCGGGATAAAGTTGAAAGTGACTTTTTCAGGCGTGGCTTTGCCTTGATCATCTACCGTCACATTGACGGAGGACACGCCTTCCAGCCGATAACCGGCAGGGATCATATTCGTATCTGCATTGACAGGCACATTCTGGCTGCCTGCCGGGATTTTCACGGAACCCTCGCCAAGGGGCTGGCCATCCTTCAGGTATTCGATTCGTATTGTGGCGACCGGGATTGGCACATAGTTGAAAATGACTTTTTCAGGTGTGGCCTTGCCCTGTGCATCCACCGTCACATGGACGGATGCAGCGCCCTCCAACCGATAGCCTTCAGGGGCAGGATTGGGATTGGCATCTACAGTCCCGCTCCCGGGTAGCGGGATGGGCTTAAAATCCGTCTGGAAGACAACGCCTTCCTTGGTGTATTCGACGGGCACCTGAACCGACTGCGCCGGGACCGGCACAAAGTTGAAGGTGACTTTGCTGGGCGTAGCGACACCCTGCGTGTCGACCGATACATTGACGAATGAGGAACCTTCCAACTGGTAGCCGGCAGGGGTCATATTCATGTCAGCATTGACGGGCACATGATTGCTGCCTGCCGGGATGCTTTGGGAACCTTCGCCAAGGGGCTGACCATCCTTCAAGTATTCAATGGGCACAGGGATCAAGTTGGGAGTGTACCGGAAGATGACGGGAGAGGGGTTCGCTTCGCCGTTTGAATCTACGGTGACATATTGCACACTGTCGCCCGTCAGGGTATAACCCGCATGGCCTTCAGGGGTGACAGGCGCTTCAATGCGGTTTTCCTGGCCTTCCATGGCTTTAAATTTGTGGCTGCCCAAATCCGCTTCATCGGTGCCAATGTAATAGACATCAATTTCTATTTCGGCTGGCGGATTGGGCGTGGGTTGCTCCGTAGGCGGCGGTGTAGCGGGAGGAGTGTACAGGAAGGTCACGGTATCCGTACTGGGCAGGCCGTTTTCATCAAAGGTAATGAAGAATTCGAGAGTCTCCGCAGACAGGGTGTAGCCGTTTTCGAAGGAGGTTTGCTCAGGGGTGATGCGGTTGGGCTGGCCTTCCACGGCGTGGAAGGAACCGTCTTCCCGGAGGGAGGCGCCGTCGGTGCCCTGATAGATCACCCGGATATTAGCCTCTGCCGGTGCGGCAGGAGGATTGTACAAGAAGGTAACAGTGTCCGTACTGGGCAGGCCGTTTTCATCAAAGGTGATGGCGAACTCGGTATCGCCGGTCAGGGTGTAGCCGTTTTCGAAGGCGGTTTGCTCAGGGGTGATGCGGTTGGGCTGGCCTTCCACGGCATGGAAGGAACCGTCTTCCCGGAGGGAGGCGCCATCGGTACCCTGATAGATCACCCGGATGTCAGCCTCTGCCGGTGCGGCGGGAGGATTGTACAAGAAGGTCACTGTGTCCGTACTGGGCAGGCCGTTTTCAAAAGTGATGGCAAACTCGGGGGTCTCCGCAGATAGTGTGTAACCGTTTTCGAAGGCGGTTTGCTCAGGGGTGATGCGGTTGGGCTGGCCTTCCACGGCATGGAAGGAACCGTCTTCCCGGAGGGAGGCGCCATCGGTACCC
>JAEWWY010000507.1 GCA_023458835.1 Bacillota bacterium | reverse complement strand
ACCCTTGTCCACCCAATTCTTGTACAGGGCGATCATGTTCTTGTATTCAGGCAGCGTCATGGAGGGAACGACCTTGCCCTCGGGACTCAAGACCCATTCGGTCATCTGGGAGGCCTGGCCGCTGACGGCGCCCTGCAGGAAAGGATCGGAGAACCACGGCAGGCCCGTGGCGGGGATCATGTCCGGATAGGCGTTTTTGAAGACTTCCATCACATTTTCCAGCTCCGCCACGGTGGTGGGCATGGAAAGGCCCTGCTCCTCCAAAAGATCCGTGCGGATGACGCAGCCCTGCCAGCGCCACTGATAGTAGTCGGGAATGAATACGATCTCGCCCTTGGTGTTGGTGCAGGGGACCCAGGCTTCCGCGGGGATCTTTTCAAGAAGATCCTTGCCGTATTCGTTCAGAAGGTCGTTCAGCGGCATGACCAGGTCGCTGCCGGTGGCATACTTCATGGCGTCGCCGATGTTCATGGTGGCGGCGTCCAACTGGTCGCCGCTGGCCAGGAGCACGTTCAGCTTTTCCAAAGAGCCGTCGGTGGGCACAATGATCCAGTCCAGGTTTATGCCGATGGAGTCGGCGATTTCCTGCTCGATGGCCTGGCGGACTTCCTTCAGATCCTCAGCCGTGGAAGTATTGGACCAGGGGGTGAACAGCACAAAGGGCTCAGCCGCCAGGGCGCCCGCGGGCACAAGGCTCAGCAGCAGGCACGCGGCAAGAACGAAGGTAAGCCATTTTTTCAACATGGGGTTTTCCTCCTCTTATTATGAAATACATCTTTTTGCCGGCCGCAGGGCAGTCCTTTCCTTCCCTCCTTTTCTGCCTTGCAGCGTTACATCTGCTTATCTAAAAGGATAAACGTTTATCCTTCCAGCGCATTCCAAGAGCGGCCTCTTACAAACCTAGCCTTTCCCGCCTCTTTTATCCCGAGTATACTCTATTTCCGGCTTGATGACAAGTGGAAATCATTAAAAAATCCGTATCCGCAGGCAAAAGCTCCCCTTGTCCTTTTGATAAAGCCCGGCATACATGTTGCATTTTTAACAAAAAGCATGGGCGCGCGTTTAATGAGTAAACGTTTATTCTGATGATGTCCGGACCGCCAGCGCCGTATACAGCCTGTTTTCCATCTCCTGAAGCTGCCCCTTTTGCCCAGGGGGCATGCTTGCCTCGTGCCACTTCAAAAGCCTGTCCACGCCTTCCACGGGGATGGGGCGGGGCGTTTCCCCGTTCATCGCTTCCGCGTTTTGATAGAAGATCTTGTCAAGCACCTCCCGGGGCAGGTTCAGGCCCCGGCCCTGGATATCCCACACCTTTACGGGGCCCGATTGGGTAACAGAGCATTCGATCAGCCCCACCAGCGTTTCATACAGGCCGCTGTGAAAATCCGCCTCATCATCGGAAATATCGGTGCCAAAGAGGATGCGGTCCTGATAGGCCAGGAAGAACTCCCGCCACTGACCCGGCTTATCAAGGAAATGGCCGTACATTTCCGTACCCGGCGTCAGGTCAAAGCGCAGGCCGGGAAACGTGTCCATCATGCGCCTGGCATGGTCCATATCGTCCGCCGTGAAGTAAAAGTGGGCCAGGCACACCTGCAAACGGGGATGCCTTGCAAGCACCCGTTCCGTCTGGGCGTACAGCTCAGCAAGGGAGGGAAAGGAGGGATCGGTATAGCACCAGCCGTTTATAACCGCAAAGGCCGGGGCCAGCTTTTCATCCCAGAAGGCAGCGGGATCGCCCACGTGCCACAGAATGGGGAATTGCGTATCCTCCAGCAGCGAAAAGACCGGCTCGAGCTCTTCGCTGTCCATTTGAATTTTCAGGTCGCGGGCGATGGTGGGCTTGCTTTCAATGAACTTGATCCCGTCAAAGCCGGCCTCCATCAGCCGCCGCACCTGCATGACATGCGCATCCCCGCTGCGTTCATGGGGGCCATACGTAAGCCCGCCGAAGGCGTAGACACGATCCGGGTGAAGCGCCTTTGCCAAAAGGACCTGCAGGTTGTTCAGCGGGCCCGCAAAGCACGGGCACCCCAGCACCGTATATTTGTCAAAGCCGAAATGGTCCGCAATCACCTGCAGCCTTTCCGGCGCGCCGGATAAGGTATGCATATGGCAATCCACGATCTTCCGCAGCATAGATGGCCCTCCTGCGCTTACAGCAAATATCAATTTGAAACATGAATGCATCTATGAGCATATGCTCCGGAAGCGGATCAACCCCGCCGGCCGTCATCCTCCGCTTCGCTCAGGATGGCTGCACGCGGAACTCGTTTATATTCCATGTGTCTGTGCCTATTGATGCATTTATGTTTTGAATACCGTTATTCCATCTCAAAGATATCAAAGGCATAGGAAGGCACATCGGCCTTCCCGTCCCGCGCCTGCAAGGTGCCAAGGCAGGAGCGGGCGCCCTTCAATTCCTTCAAGGTGACTGTTTCCGTCTGACTGCTCAGGCTCACCAGCACCAACCTGTTGCATCCATCTACATTCCTTACAAAGGCCATCACGCCGCAGTCCGTATACAGGTGGGTGATGTCCGTGCCCTCGCCGATATACTCCCGGCGGGCCTTGTACAGCTCCCGGAAAAATTCCCGCAATACAGGCCCTTCCTTGCCGGCCAGGCCCGGGTCCTCATCCCCCTGGTACACCATGGGAATGCCGTCCAGGAAAGCCATCAGCGCAAACAGCGCCCTGGCCCGCGCAGCGCCGTATACCTCATAGGCGCGCTTGGACTGCCACACCCAGGAAACGGTGTCATGGTTGCCCAGGAAGCGCAGCTTTTTCAGTTCCTTGGGCATGGCCCTATGCTCAATGGACAAAAAGCGCGTAAGCTCCCTGACAAAGTACGCGGCGTCCTCCCGCCTTTTGTCCAGCTCCACCAGCACCCTGTACAGGTTCATGCCGTAAAACAGGTCGGTGACGGAATAATAGGCGGGCACGGGATTAAAGTTTTCCGGCATGCTCAGCGCTTTTTTGCCCATCTCCATAAACCCGCGCTTGATGGCGCCGGAGATGGCCACACCTCCCGCCAGGTTGGAGGCGGAGGGCCGGTGGCTTCCATAAGGCGTCCAGTTGGACAGGCCGCCCATGGCGCAGTCGATGCGGGCCCCGTCGATATCAAAGCGGCGCACATGGCTGTTCACCAGGTCCGAGGTATAGCGCAGGTAATCCGGGTTGGTCATATCAAAGCTGACGCAGTGCCACTCATCCTGCAGGGTAAGGTCTCGGCGGCGGGAGCACCTGTGATCCTTTTCCTTAGCCAGCGGGTCCTCCGGCGCCGGGCCGTGGGGAACGTAATCAAACAGCACGGTAAGGCCCAGCTCATGGGCCCGGTTGGCGAAGGCCCGCATGGCCTCCTCCCCGCCGTAGCGCGCATCGATGACGCGCTGGTCCGTGGGGTGGTACACGCCCCGGTCCAGATGTTCAAACACGGGCAGTATCCACACATGATCAACGCCCAGCGCCTTGATGTCCTGAAGCTCCCCGGCATATTCGAACAGATCGCGGGGGCGCTTGAAGTCATTGTCCATGGTGCCGTGGGGGTGGCAGGAATACAGAACGCCTTCCCGGATCCCGTCGGTGGCCGCGTGGCAGCCAAGGCTGTCAAAGAAATCCCGGATGGCAAGGTACGGGTCCCCTTCCCAAACAGGCTGCACATACAAATAGCCGCAGTCAAAGCTTTGGGAAGGCTCCAGCCAGCATTCCACCGCAGCCACATACGCGCAGACCAGATCGTCTCCCGCCCTGTACGCACCCTGGGACCACTTTTCCACGGTGTTAAGGAAGAGCACGTTCATATCGCCCGAATCGTCCCTCATGTGGGTCATGCTGCCTACCAGGCCGCAGGATACCGTCTCAAACGGCTTCAAATCCGCCGCCCGGAACTCGCCGCAGGGCACGTTGGTGGGAAACTCAAATGCGGTGCCTGCGATTTTTCTGGATGTCAAAAAGGCCGTGCCATTAATGGTGATTCTTTCGCCGGATATGTTTTCCACCCTGGCCCAAACCCGCAGCGCACCGCCGCA
>JAEWWY010000506.1 GCA_023458835.1 Bacillota bacterium | reverse complement strand
GCCTACGTCCTCAGGCCTGATCTCCACAATATCGCCAGGTGCTTGCCCCACATCCGCCGCGTCAACCACCAGCAAGTGGGTGGGACAAAATCCTTTGATCTTTCCGCTGTAATTCTCCGGCGCCGTTTCGCCGGGACAGAACAATAATTCCGGATGCTTTGCTTGGTCAAACGCTGCCTGCAATGCTTCCACAACATGCATGCCGGCCGCGTCGTCGCCCCGCAGCGTGGAACCGGCCCCAAGCACCGCCAGCTTCTTAACGCCCTGAAGCCTTTCCTTCAAAAAAGAATATATGTGATCCAATCAAATATCCACCTTCAAAGACGCTTTGTCATGGCTGGCCAATTCAAACCGGTCGGTGTTGTGAAGCGCATCCTTATTGCAGGAGTCCACGCACTGGCCGCAATAAATGCATTTGTCCAGCCGTACGGTAGCCTTGAACTGCTTGTCGGCAACCTTTTCGATGGTGATGGCGTCACTGGGGCATACGCGCATACACAGCTTGCAGCCCACGCACTTTTCGCTGTCGAACTTCAAAGCGCCGCGGAAATTGTCCGCAACCTTTGCCGGAACAGCGGGATACAACACCGTGTCCGATTTCTTCATCAGCATCTTCATCAGATAAGGAACCATTTTGCCAAGGATTTTCATGTGAACAGAACTCCTCTTACGATCAGGTCGATCAATATCTGCAAAAGCGAAATCGGCGCCAGCACCTTCCAGCAGAAGCTGATCATCTGGTCCAGGCGGAACCTGGCCAGGGCGGCGCGCATCAACGCCAGCAGGAACACCACGCCAAAGACCTTGACAAGGAACAGCAAGAAGCCGATCAGCGCGTTGTCATGAATGAAAATGGGGAAGAAAATGGCGGCGATGAGCGCGGATACAACCACCAATTCGGCGTTGAGCGTCATCTTGAACATGGCCAGGAGCCTTCCCGAGTATTCGGTAAAGGTGCCGCCCACGATTTCCGTTTCCGCGTCGGGAATATCGAAGGGAACCCGCTCCAGCTTGCCTTGGGCGGAAAAGATGGATACCAGCAGCCCCGGCAGGTTCACCAGGATCAGCCAGGGGTTTTGATGATAGAACATGGCCATGCCGCTGATCGACCAGGTTCCGGCCAACAGCGCAGGGCCCAGAAGCGCCATATAGAAGGGCACCTCATAAGCAAACAACTGCGTCATGGCCCGGATGGCGCCAATTTCCGCATACAGGGACGTAGAAAACCAGCCCGCCAGGAAAAATGCCATGGTGGGGATGGTCAAAAAATACATCACCACGATCAAATCGCTGTCAAAGGGCTGCAGCGATTGAGTACTCCAAATAGGAACATACAGAAACGATGCTGCGGTGGCTGCCAGCGCAAACACGGGAATCAGGCTGAACAGCCGGGAATCCGCCTCCCTGGGGATCACCGTCTCCTTGGACAGAAGCTTGATCAAGTCGGCCAGCGGCTGGTACCAAGGCGGTCCAACCCGGTTTTGCAGCCGGGCATACAGCTTCCTGTCGACATATTCAAACACCAGGGAGATAACGCTTAAAAATAGGAACCCCGGGTAAACAAGAATATGGAATAGGGCAAGCCCCACGGCAATCAATCCTCTTTCCTGCTCTTGCGTAAGGTTTGTCATGCGTTGCGGCGGGATGAAAATCAAACGCCGCTTAACTGCCCGCAGCCATCAGCGCTTCCCAAAGTCAACGCCCTGCTTCCCATACCAGTCGATGCTGTACTTACGCAGCCCTTCCCAATTGAACATGTTTTCCCTGCCGGAAGAAACATCCTGTACCCTGACCATTCTGTCGGTGCAGGAGAAGCACGGGTCGATGGCCGCGATGATGATGGGTACGTCCGCCAGATATCCGCCTTCGATCATATGCGCAATCGCGGCGGAATTGGCCAGCGTAGGGGCGCGCACCTTTACGCGCTCCGGCTTATCGGTGCCGTTGGAACGGATGTAGTGGAAGTCCTCCCCCCGGGGCGCTTCATAGCGGCTGACGGCCTCGCCCGCCGGGATCCTGTTGGGTACCCTTACGCTCAGCGGCCCCTCGGGCATTTCCTTGAGGATCTGGCGGCAAAGCTTATAGCTTTCCATCAGTTCAAGAACCCTGACGACCGTTCTGCCGAACACGTCGGCATGGTCATCCGTGATGACCTTGAAGTCAAGCTCGCTGTAAATGCCATAGGGATCATCCTTGCGCACATCCCGCGCCACGCCGGAAGCACGGAGCACCGGCCCGGCAGCGCCAAACTTAAGCCCGTCTTCCTTTGAAAGCTTGCCCACGCCGGAAAGCCGCAGTATCACGGTGCGTTCACTCAGGATCGTTTTTTGGTAATATTCGGTGCGCGCCTGCAATTGGTCCAGCGCTTCCAAAACCTTTTGCGCCTGTTCCGGCGCAATGTCCCTGCGCACACCGCCCAAGGTGTTCATGCCATAGTTGACCCGGTTGCCGGTGAGCATCTCCAGGATGTCCATTACGATCTCCCGGTCTTTCCAGGCGTACATGAACAGCGTCATAAAGCCGATCTCATGGCCCGCGATGCCCAGCCAGAGAAGATGGCTGTGTATACGCTCCAGTTCACCGATCAGCGCGCGGATATACAGCGCCCTTTTGGGCACCTCCACCCCGGCAAGGGCTTCCACCGTCTGCACATAGCAGGTGGAATGGGAATGGGAGCAAATACCGCAGATGCGCTCCAAAAGATAAATGTTCTGAAGATATGTCCTGCTTTCGGCAGCCTTTTCCATGCCCCTGTGATTGTATCCAATGCCGACGGCGGCGGCCGCGACGCGCTCACCCTCCAGGAGCAGGGTAAAGCTTTCCGGCTCTTCCAGGGCAGGATGCTGCGGACCCAGGGGAACTACCATCTTAGCCATACACTCACTCCTACTCTTCCGTTTTGCGCGGTTCGGGCGTCCAATCCTTGCGCAGGGGATATTGTCCCTCGGGCCAATCATCAGGCAGCGGATACTGCCTGCCCTCCGGCAGCCCATCCACCTTTACGCCCAGCAAGCCTTCCAGTTCACGCTCGTAAAAGGTGGCGCCGTGATAAATAGGCAGCACGGATGGTATGACGGGATTGTCCCTTGATGCCTTGCGCTTTAAATTCAGCAGAATACCTTCCGTATCGGCAATATGATACAGGAATTCAAACTCTGTCCCGGTATCCAACCCCGTGATGGTACACAGGTGAGAAAACCCCAGGTCGCCCGCGGCATAGCGCAGAACATCCATAAAGATGTCGCCGGGCACATCCACAAAGATCCTGCGGGCCGCCACCTTCGCCTTTTCCGCGTCTATACCGTGGAATTGTTCCGCCAGGCGGCTTACAACAAGCGTTTCCTTTTCCAAAGCTTTCACCTCCAGGTCACTTTTTCAAACCTTCAAGCAATTTCACAACACCATCGATAATGGCCTCCGGCTTGGCCGGACAGCCGGGAACGTACATATCCACCGGTATGGCGGTATCTACCCCGCCCTCCACGCAATAGCAGCCCTCATACACCCCGGCCGAGCAGGCACAGGTGCCTACAGCCATCACAAACTTGGGTTCAGGCATTTGTTCATAAATGGTTTTCAGCCGTTCCCGCTGCTGCATCGTCACAGGGCCGGAGCAAATCAGCACATCGGCATGCCGGGGGGTGCCCTTCAATTGGACGCCAAACCGTTCCACATCGTACCTGGGCGTAAGGGCCGCCAGCAATTCGATATCGCAGGCATTACAGGCACCTGAATTAAAGTGGATGATCCACGGAGATTTCAAACGTGCCCAGTTGATAATTCTGTCTACCGTCACCATATTGTTACCTCCGCAGAAGCATGAACAGCGCAAGCACCGTCACGCCAAGATATACCGCCGACGTAATGGTAAGCCCGGCCGGGTCCGTGGCCACCACCAGCGCGATCACGTGCATAATGGTAAAGAAGAAGGCAAACTTGAAAAACTGGGAATACTCCGGCTGTCCCTGGTTTTCCGCCATGTCCTCACCGCAGGCATACGCCTGCAGCTTGCCTTTGGATTCCGTTCCGCGGGCCGCAATCCTTTTGGACACGGCAGACAACCCCACGGACAGAAGCAGATAGATCAAAAACGTGACAGGCGGCGCCAAAAGAATGGTTTGCATAAATGGCCTCCAATATCGTAAGCTGCCCAAATTTTTTTCGGGCACTATTATCCCTTCAAGTTATTGAGCTTTTGGGTATCCAGCGAACCGTTCGCCTTGTATACCCCAAAGAGGATGCCCACCGCCACCACCAGGATCATGACTTCAATGACGATGATGGTTATAACATACGCCTGGGCAGCGGCCATGTTGCCGGTCATATAACCTGCGCCGATCATGAGCAGCGTCACGGACTTGGTGAGGATTTCCACTGAAATCAGGATGCGCATGAGGTTGCGGGTCACCACCATGCTGTAGAACCCTACAGCCAGCAGCAGCACCGCCGCAATGATGAAAAGGGTGAACAAAAGCGTCATTTCGCGTCACTCTCCTTAAAAAAGATCAGAACGCCGTACACCCCGGCCAGGATGATAATGATCTGCCCCAACAGATCTGCCTGCCGCTTGTTCCAGAAAAAATTCTGCTCCGTGACGGCGCTCATGGGGGCGGCAGTATAGGGGATCAGCGCGTCCAGATGGGGCCAGATGGCAAACAGCGCCGCCGTTAGGAGCACGATCAAAATCACGGGCAGCAAAGCAAAGCGCTTGCGCCTTTCCTTTTGCATCTGGGCGATCTCTTCCTTGCTGCGAAGGCGCGTCATGCTGATGGCACTGATGAAAACCACCGTAATCAGCCCCGCGCATACGGAAAGCTCAAATACCGCCGCCAAAGGCGCATTCATCAAAAACATGATCACGGAAAGGATCGCGCTCACAAACGCAAGAGCGATGGAGGCTTTCAACAAATCCCTCAACATAATGCACACCACAGCGGAAACCACCAGGCCGGCAAGCAAAAGAATCATTACCGTCAGGTTCAAGCGCAGTCACCCTCCATCGCTATTGCTCAGCTCGTTCAAATCAAACCCTTGCCCTGCAAAAACACAAACAGGAGCGGGAACAAAAGCCCCGCCAGCACATTGACGGCGGATAAAAGCACCTGCACAAACTGCATGCGGCCGCCACATTCCTTGACTTCCTGCATGTTTGGCGGAACCTTGCCGAAAAATACTTTCTTTTGCAAAATCAGAAAGTAACCAAGCGTCAAGGCGCTCAGGCACAGCGCCGCAATGGCCAGCCCAGGCGATACCTGAAATACGGCTATTACGATCACCAGCTTGCTCCAGAACCCCGACAGCGGGGGAATGCCCGCCATGGACAAAAGCCCAAGTACGGAGCTCACGCCCGTTACCGGCATCTTTTGAGCCAGACCGCCCATCTGGTCCATGTCCCTGGTGCCCGTTTCATGCAGGATGGCCGCGGCATCCACAAACAAAAGCGATTTGAAAGTGGCATGGTTGAAAAAGTGCATCACCGCGCCCAGGAACCCCAGTGCGGAGCCAGTGGAAGCCACAAGTATAATATACCCAATCTGACTGACGCTGGAAAAGGCCAGCATCCGCTTGATATCAGTCTGCCCTATGGCTCCCAGCGCCCCTACCGCGATGGAAAGGAGTCCCAGGATGGCCAGGACGTTGCCCAGCGCGGGATTGTTCAAAAACACGTCCTTAAAGATGCGCATCAGCGCGTACACGCCGGAAACCTTGATGACCACGCCTGCCAGCATCACCGATACGGGCGAAGGCGCGGAGGAGTGGGCGTCAGGCACCCAGGTATGGAACGGAACGACGCCGGATTTGATGGACAGCGCCACGGTATACAGCACGAATGCCGCCAGCAGCGCCGCGGGATAAGCGCCCTGGTGGGAAGCCACGTAGGCCGCGATGGCGGAGAAAGAGGTATCCCCCGTCAAGGCAAACAAAAGCGCAATGGACATCAGCATCATGATGGTGGCCAACGCCGACATCATGTAATACTTGAACGCGCCCTCCAGTTCATCCCGCTTTTTGTTGATGGCGATCAGCAGGAATGAGGAGGTGGCAGTGACCTCAATGAACACGTACAGGCTGAACACGTCGGTGACCATCGCCACACCGTTCATGCCCATCATGAGCAGCAGTACGGCGCTGCCAAAGTTGAACCGGGAGGTATGCACCGTATCCCCCGCCACCATGAGGGTGATGAAGGCAATGAATCCAATAATGAAGAGCACCACGGCGCTGAACAGGTCCACCGAAAAGGTACCGAAAAATTCAGACCGAAGGGCGGCCCCGGAACTTAAGCAGCGGGCTACATCCACGCCGGCCAGCACAAGCTGGAAAACCGCGGCAGTCATGCCGGCTCCCATGGCGGCCCGGCGGTCGCTCCATGTGTAAATGTTCAGGATCACCACCGCTATAAGGGGAATCGCTATAAATAGAAGCGGCACTGTTCTTCCCTCCTGCAAAATGCGCTCGCGTTATGCCATCTGGATTACAAGGATGCAAGGAACAAGGCGGTTGCCAATACCACACCCGCCAATACCCAAAGGGCGTAGCGCGACTGGCTGCCGTTGTGGGCATGCTTCAAAAGATTGGAGAAGAACCCGACAAAGCGGACCACCGCAACATCGTAAAACCAACTGATCCCGTCATTGATCTTCAGCGAGAGCGAAGCGTACCCCCGGATCACATATCCACCCAGATGATAGGGATCGAAATACTTCTTTTGCGCCAGATGATAGATGGTTTTCAGTATGGGCGCGTCATGATAATGGTCCGCCGACGAAAGGCCAGCGCCTGTCCGCTTGAAGCCGCGATAGTGATCCCAGGTTGCCAGCAGCAGCGAAGCCACGGAGATTCCCACCAGCATCCAATTGGTGTGCCCGCCGATATGCCCGCCCGCCTCCGCCGCATGATGAAGGACCGGCTCGAAAACGCGGGAAATCACCAGGCCATTCCCAAATCCCAGGGCAAGACAGGATACCGCCAATACGGCCATGGGGATCAGCATGCCAAGCGGCGCTTCCTTTACCTCTTCCGTCTTTTGCGAAGGCTTGCCAAGGAATACGGCGTGGCCCAGCTTGAGGAAGGAGATGGGGGTAAAAAATGCGCCGATCGCAGCGATAATATAGAAGATCACATTGCTTTCCAGCGCGCCGTCAAAGATCAATTCCTTAGAGAAAAAGCCGTTGGTGAGCGGGAAACCCGCAATGGAAGCCGCCGCTACCAGAAAGCAGATGAAGGTGACCGGCATTTTTTTGCCCAGGCCGCTGACATGATGCAGATCGGTAGTTCCCGCCTGCCTTTCCACAGCGCCTGCGCTCAGGAAAAGGCAGCATTAGTAAACGGCAATCTTCAGCATATGGAACAGGCCGCCTACGATACCCACGGGCAGACCTGTGCCGATGCCCAGGATCATATAGCCCACCTGGCTGACCGCATGGTAGGACAGCAGGCGCTTGAAATCCTTCTGTACCAGCGCCATCATGACCGCAAAAAGAATGGTAGCGGCGCCAAGGATCATCAAAAGCAGGCTCATGGGCGAACCATGCTCGAATTCAAACAGGTCCAGGCAAATCCTTGCAACCAGGTAAACGCCCAGCAGCTTTTCCAGGGCGCCGGGCAAAAATGCCATGAACGGCATAGGCGCGTCATCCGCCGCATCGGGAATCCATGTGTGGAAAGGCATGGAGCCCGCCTTGGACACAGCGCCTGCCATCAGCAGCAGGAAAGCCACAGTCCCCCATCCTGTGAGGGGCAAACGGATCTGGTCCATAGCCAGCGTCTTGGCCAAATATCCCGCTATGCCTATCCCAAGCATCATCATCAGGTCCGTAAGGCCCGCGATAATCACTGCCTTGACGGAGGTCTTGTATGCCTTTTTGCCGCCCACCATGATCAAGACAAACATGGTGGCCAGTATGCCTTCCCAGAAGAAGAGCATCACTGCCAGGTTGTTGGCCAGCACCGCGCCGTTTACAAGCGCCAGGGTAAAGAGCATGCAGGCAAAAAACAGCTTGGCACCGGATTTGCCCTTCATAAACACGATGGTATACAGCACCACAAGGAACGATAAAACGGCGGCAGCCAAAAGGATAAAGCCGCTGAAATGATATAATTTCAGGGAAAAATCGATCTGAAAGCCGGCAAAGGGCTGCACAAACGCAAGCTCCTTGCCCGAAGCAATCAGGTTCAAAACAAGGTTCCCGGCGAAGCCCAACAAGACTGCCGCTTCCTTGACACCCTTGAGCCTGCTGGGTGCCAGCAAAGTCAAAACGCCAAAGGACGCCGGAAGAAGGATCATCCAAAGGAGAAGGGACGATGCGCCGTACTCGCTCATTTTACGATCACCGCCATTTGCTGTACAATTGCGTTTACAAGTCCCGCAGGATAATAGATCATCAGGCCGCTTGCAATGGAGAGCGCCGCCAGAAGCGATACGGAGAATACCATGCTCCCGCTGCCTTCATGGGGAACGTGCTCCATTTTTGATTCACCCAGGAACACCTTGACAAAGGCCCGAAGCAGGTAGATCACGGTCATTACGGCACCCACGATGAATACGATGGCGATGTAGGGGTGCCCCGCCTCCACCGCGCCGTTCACCACCATATATTTGGAGAAGAAGCCCCCAAAGGGCGGAACGCCCATCACCGAGAATGCGCACAGGAAGAAGGAAACAGCCGTCCATGGCATGCTTTTTGAAAGCCCGCCCAGCCTGCGGATGTCCTTGGTATGGCAGCCATGCTCCACAATGCCGGCGCACAGGAACAGCCCGGCCTTGGAGATGGCGTGCATGAGGATGTACATCAATCCCCCGGCCAGCGCCAATTCTCCGCCCACTGATAACCCCAGCAGGATGAACCCGATCTGGCTGACAGTAGAGTAGGCGATAATCCGTTTGATATCATTTTCAGCAATGGCGGCCCCGGCGGAAAGGATCGCGCTGACAGCGGCGATCACGGGCACCGCCGTGTGCCATATCGGGTCCACCGCGAAGTTCACCACAAAGAGCCTGGTAAACACATACACGCCGATTTTCACCAGCACCGCCGCGTGCAGCAGCGCCGTAGCGGGTGTTGGCGCCACGCCTGCGTCGGCAATCCAGGAGTGCAGCGGCAGCGTGGCGGATTTGGAAAGAATGCCGAACAGGATCAAAATAACTGCGGCGTTTGAAATTTCCTTGCCACGCAGCAACGTCAAATCCATGGTGCCATACTGCTGGTAGACAAGCAAAAATCCGCCCAGCATGATCAGCGCGCCAACGCCTGTTAACAAAAACGCCTTGTTGGCACGGCGCACATATTCCTTTTCCCTGAAGAAACCAATCAGGCGCCAGCAGCATACCGCTGATATTTCCCAGAAAATGTACAGAAAAATCAAGTTGGTGGAAAGCGTAATGCCCATCATGGCCCCGATAAACAGCACAACGTCCAAATAGTACTCATTCTGGTTTTCGGAATGGGCCACATAGCCGTAGGAGTACAATACAATGATCAAGCCCAGGAAGGAGGAGGCCAGGGCCATAAAAACGGCCAGGCCATCCGCCAAAAAGCCAAAGCTCAATCCCAGCGGCAGCGGTATGCTGAAATAGGGAGGCGTTTGGGAAAGCGCCGCGGGCAGCATGGAAACAAGCAGTCCGAAAGGAATCAGTACAAAGAGCATGGCAAGCGCATTGCGAAACTTTGGAGAGGCTTTTCCCGCAATGGGCAGGAGAAACGACCCTGCCAAAGGCACAAGCACCACCGGTAGCAACAGGGTTTGACTCGCCATTTCCATCTTTACCCCCAGCATAATATCATGGCAGCGTCCAGCGGTAGGATTCCGCATGGTCAAGGCGCCGGTAGGCGGTTACCCGCCGCGGCGCCTCAAGACCAACACTCATTATAGGACTGCAATCGTATTCCGTCAATGGCAGCATTGCTTATTCCATTATGTTTTCTGATAAATATATCTTTAACAAACTTGAATCCTTTGGGGAATGCGTATATAATGGGCTGTGCTCAAGCCCGCCGCACGCAAAGTCCGGCGTAAAGGAGAACCGGTTGAATGCACGAGTACGGCCTCACCAAGCGGATCGTAAAGATTGTGAATGAAACGGCACAAAAGCATGGCGCTGTAAAAGTAAACGCCGTCCATCTTGTGGTGGGCGAGAACACAAGCATCATTCCGGAATCCGTTCAAATGTACTTTGACATGATCGCCAAGGATACGGCCGCCTGTGGCGCAAAAGTAAGCGTACGCGTGATAGAGGCGCAAATGTATTGCCCCCGGTGCCATAATAACTTCAAGCGCCCGCATTTTTCTTTCGCCTGCCCCGAATGCGGTATGCTGGGTTCCCCCACGGACATCGGCAGCGAGTTTTATGTGGAAAGCGTGGAACTGGAAGACTGCATATAAGTAGAAAGGAAGCAAATAGTATGAGTTCCAAAGACGTCACCATCATGGAAAATATCAACGCGGAAAACGATCGCATCGCGGAAGGGATACAAAACCGTTTGCACAAAAGCGGCATCTATGCCGTGAACGTTATCGGCGCGCCCGGCGTTGGCAAGACCTCCAGCCTCATCCGCATGATTGAAGGCCTCAAGGGCATCAAGCCCTACGTGATTGAGGGGGATATCCAGTCGGACATCGACACGGAAAAGCTTCAAAGCCTTGGCATCGAGGCCGTACAGATCCACACCGGCGGAGCCTGCCACATTGACGGCGTGCTGATCGAGAACACGCTGGACAATCTGACCCTTGACCAAAAGGGCATGCTGTTTATTGAAAACATCGGGAACCTGGTATGCCCCGCCGAGTTCAACATTGGCGAAAATATCAAGCTGCTGATCGTAACGGTGGCCGAAGGCGCCGATAAGCCCTACAAATATCCCCTGGCCTTTGAAAAGGCGGAGGCGATCCTTTTAAACAAGGCGGATTTGGCCCCCCATGTGGACTTTGACATGGATTATTTCATGAAAGGCGTCAGGGCACTGAACCCGAATGCGCCCGTCTTCCTTGTATCCGCAAAAACCGGTGAAGGCTTTCAAGAGGTCAATCAATGGCTAATGTCCAGGCTGTAAAGGCAGTCATCCGCATCTATGGCGTGGTGCAGGGCGTGGGGTTCCGGCCCTTCGTGAAACGGCTGGCTAGGGAATATCATCTGACCGGATCAGTCAAAAACGTGTTGGGCCATGTGGTGATCGAAGCCTATGCAGACCCGCAGGGCCTTGCCCGGTTTGTGCAGGCCATTGGGGAGCGCAAGCCGGAGGGCAGCCATATTTCCAGCCTTCAACAGGATATACAGCCGCTGCCGGGGGGAGAAGAAATTCCTGCCGGCTTTGTGATCCTGGCCAGCGGCCATGAAGGTGAAGGCCCCGTAATGCCCACACCCGACCTTGCCGTTTGCGGCGACTGCCTCCGGGAATTGTATACGCCCGGGGATCCCCGGTATTTGAACCCCTTCATAAGCTGTACAAACTGCGGCCCGCGCTACTCCATCACGCACCGCATCCCCTATGACAGGATAAATACGGCCATGGAGCCCTTCCCCATGTGCCCCCTGTGCGCCGCCCAGTATAAGGACCAGGAGGACAGGCGCTATCACGCCCAAACGGTCTGCTGCAACCATTGCGGGCCTACGCTCTTCTATCGTGACAGGAGCGCGCTGAAGGAAGGGGCTTCCGCGCTGGAAGAGGCTGTTGAAGCCCTTATGCAAAAGAAGATTATCGCCATCAAGGGCATCGGCGGATATCATTTTGCCGCTTCCCCCTTTGACGATGCGGCCGCCGCAAGGCTGCGCTCCCTAAAGGGCCGGGAATGCAAGCCCTTTGCCGTCATGTTTGAAACCATGGCTTCATTGAAAGAGCATTGCGACATATCGCCCCGGGAGGCAGAGCTTATATCAAGCTCCGCCCGGCCCATCGTTCTGCTCCGGCGCAAGCCCTCCCCCATCTCTCAAAGCGTATATACCACCAGCCCTTACCTTGGCGCATTCCTCCCCTATACGCCGCTGCAGCACCTGATCCTGCATAAAACCGGGCCGCTGATCATGACCAGCGCCAACGCCTCCTCGCTGCCCATCATCAAGGACGAGGAGGAGATGCTCCCGTTTTTTGAGCGGCAGGACGAGTTGGCCGGCGTCTTATACCACGACCGGGCAATATTGCGGCGGCTGGATGATTCGGTAACACAAGTAATACTGGATCAGGTCCACATGATCCGCCGGGCGCGGGGTTATGCGCCGCTTTCGATTCCTGCGCCAAGCGGCGGGACTCCCCTGCTGGCCTGCGGTGCCCAGGAAAAAAACTCCGTATGCCTGTACCGGGACGGATACGCATATCCTTCCCAGGAAATCGGCAGCCTGGACAGCATGGAAACGATGGAAGCATACCGGGAAACCGTTTCCGATATGCAATCGCTGCTTACCATAGACCCGGGGCTGGCCGTGTGCGATCTTCACCCGGATTATGAGTCCGCCCGATACGCAGGCAGCCTTGGCCTCCCGGTCGTTGCGGTGCAGCATCACTTCGCCCATATCGCCGCGGTGATGGCTGAGCACGGTATTTCTGACACGGTGATCGGCGTATCCCTCGACGGCACAGGCTACGGCACGGACGGCACGGTATGGGGCGGCGAGTTTCTTATTGCCACGCCGGAAGGCTATAAAAGGGCAGGACATTTGAAGGCCGTTCAAATGCTGGGCGGCAATGAATCCATCCGCCAGGGCTGGAAAAGCGCCGCCTGCCTGAAGTATGACGCGGGGATTCCTTCCGCCGGCAGCCGGGAGGCGCTGGCCTATGCCGCCATAGAACACGGCGTAAACGTGATCCGCTCCTCCAGCATGGGCCGCGTGTTCGATGCTGTCAGCGCCATTTTAGATATTTGCGGGGAATCGCAGTATGAGGGCCAGTGCGCCATTGAACTGGAGAACGCGGCGGCCAGCCATCCAAAACAAAGCAGCGAATTGGAGGAGCCATTCCCCTTTGATATCCGGGAGGAGGATGGGCAATATATCGCCGATCTTGCTCCCTGTATCCGGGATATCCATTGGCTCAAGGGAAAAGGCGCGCAGGCTGGTGCCTTGGCTTACCGGTTCCATATCACCGTCTCCCGCCTGATTGTTTCCATGTGCGAAAAACTTTCCAAACAATACAATATCCGCAAGGTTGCCCTTGGCGGCGGCGTATTTTTGAACCGCATCCTTACGGAAAATACGGTCCCGCTGCTTGAGAAGGCGGGCTTTGAGGTATACATGAACCATTTAGTATCCCCGGGGGATGGCGGCCTTGCCCTGGGGCAGGCGTATATCGGGCTGCATGATAAAAAGGAGGCTGTTAGGCAATGTGCATTGCAACGCCCGGAAAACTGATTGCTATGGAGGATAGCCGGGGCAAGGTGGATATCCGCGGCAACATTCTTCCAGTGGAGCTGGGCATCGTTAAGGCCCGTATTGGCGATTACATCCTGGTGCACGCCGGGTGCGCCATATCGGTCATAAGCCAAAGCGAAGCCGAAGAACTGGATGAGCTGTTCCGATTGGTACATGCCTATGGACAGTAAACTGGAAAGCATTGTTCAGGCCATCCGCTCCTACTCCGGCCCGCCCATCCGGCTGATGGAGGTATGCGGACCCCATACCCACAACATTTCAAGGTTTGGGATACCCGCGCTTTTCCCTTCCGGTATCAGCCTGATCTCCGGGCCGGGCTGCCCCGTTTTCGTAACCCCCGCCGGTTACATTGACCGGGCGGCGGAATTATCCCTTCGGCCCGGCTGCACGCTGCTAAGCTTTGGGGATATGATCCGTGTGCCCGGTTTTGAGACCTCGCTTATGAAGTCCAAGGCGGAGGGCGGAAGCATAGCCCGGATGTATTCCCCCATGGAGGCCCTGGATTACGCCATGCGGGAGCCCGGCAGGCAGTTTTATGTCACGGCAGTGGGTTTTGAAACCACGCTGCCCGTCTATGCACTTTTAATCCGGCGTCTTTTGGAAAACAATATTCAAAATGTCCGGCTCCTGGTCGCCGTCAAGGCGCTGATGCCCGCCCTTACCTGGATATGCGAAAATAACCCGGATATCCATGGCTTTATAGGCCCGGGGCATGCCAGCGTGGTGCTGGGCTTTGGCGGCTATGAGCCGCTATGCAGGAAATTC
>JAEWWY010000505.1 GCA_023458835.1 Bacillota bacterium | reverse complement strand
GTGAAGAGCCATGCGTTCTTAGGATTGTTTACCCGCGCCACCACACGCCGGACGCCATATTCCATGCGGGCCAGCGTAGCCGCCGCCAGATTTGTTTCATCGGCTCCCGTTACGGCTGCCAATACATCCGCATTTTGAATATCCGCGGATTCCAGCACCTTGGGGTCCGTACCGCTGCCGATAATGACCACTTCCCTGGGAAGATCACGCAAAATGGCCGGAAGCCGCGCTTCACGCATTTCGATCATCTTCACCTGATGCCCCCGCGCCAATAATAGCGAGGCCAAATATGTACCGGCCTGCCCACCGCCTACAATGATCACGTTCATCCCTTCACATCCCCTTTCCGTTGCCAAGCCCCAGCAACTGTTTCAGGCGCCCGCCGGCTGTGGATGCCACCGCCAGATAAATCATGTCATCCTTGGCAAACGCCGTGCCCAGGGTAGGTAAAATCGTTTTATTGCTTCTGCAGATAGAGACTACATGGATCTCTCCCAGCACCGTCAATTCATTGACCGTGCGCCCTATCAGCAGCGCAGGAGCCTCAATCTGTACGATATCCACATCCCCGTCGCCCAGGCTGAAAACCGTGTTGAGGGGGGTGTAGCATAAAAGTTCCGCCGCCCGCCGGATACCAAGATTGGTAGAGGAAATGGTTTGAATCCCCAACCTGTGATAGATATCCGCTTTTCTCGGATCGTATAGCCGTGCCACCACAGTGGGAACGCGACAGACCTGTCTGGCCATCCTCGCAATGACTGCGTTGGCCTCATCGCTGGCAGTGAATGCTGCCAGCGCATCCGCACGCTCGATTCCCGCCCGGTTCAGCACCTCCTTGTCAAAGCCCACGCCTTCCACCCTGTTCCCCTTGAATGATGGGCCCAGCCTTTCAAACGCCGCGTTGTCCGAATCGATCACGGTGATGTCATGGCCGCTGCGGCAGAGCGTTTCGGCCAGTCCCGATCCGATGCGGCCGCAGCCTACAACGATGATCCTCATACGATCTCCTCCTTGCAATAGCTTACGCATTTTTTGTACGCCGCTTCGTCAGGCCGCGCAGCCAGGCCTTTCTGATTTCATCCACCAGCAGCACCGCCGGCATCCATAGGGCCAGAAACCCCCACTGGGCAAGGTTCAGCGGCGCCGTGTTGAAGATGCGGTGGAAAGCCGGTATATACATCAGCAGGCACAACAACAAAAGCTCCACCGCTATACCCAGCAGCAGCAATCGGTTGGTGAACAATCCAATGTGAAAAACAGATGCGCGCTCTGTCCTGCGGGCGAACACCGACCCTATCTGCGTAAGCACGATGGCCGCCAAGGTCATGGTGGTAGCCGTTTGATAGCCAACGCCGCTGCCCGCAAGGGGAAGGCCGGTCCAGCCATTTTGCCAGTAAAAGAAGAAAAATGCCGCCATTGCTGCCACTGACTCGATCATACCATATCCAAGCAAGGCCCGCATCATAAATCTTCCGCTTACAATCGGCTCCTTTTGCGAGCGGGGAGGCAAATCCATTATGCCCTCTTCCGGGGCCTCCACTCCCAGCGCGATAGCGGGCACCATGTCAGTGCCCAAGTCAATGGCCAATACCTGCATAATGGTCAGCGGCAGGGGGATGGCCCCGCGGGAAAACAGATAAAACACCACCGGCACTGCTTCGGGCATATTGCTGGTAAAGATATACATGGCGAACTTGCGGATATTGTTGTATACGGCACGGCCTTCCTCTATGGCGTTTACGATGGAAGCAAAGTTGTCATCGGTCAGGATCATGTCCGCAGCCTCTTTGGCCACATCCGTCCCGCTGATGCCCATGGCCACGCCTATATCGGCTTTTTTCAACGCCGGCGCATCATTGACGCCATCCCCTGTAACGGCCACCACATGGCCTAGTTCCTGCAGGGCGCTGACTACCTGCAGCTTTTGCTCAGGGGCCACCCGGGCAAAAATGACCTCGCCTTCCAGCGCCTCCTTCAATGCCTCCCGGTTCATATTTTCCAGATCCACGCCTGTAATGATGCGGGGATGATCGCCTTTGACGATACCGATGCGGCGGGCGATGCTTTCAGCGGTCAGGCCGTAGTCGCCAGTGATCATGATGATGCGGATACCGGCATGGCGGCACTTCTCCACTGCCTTGCTTACCTCCTCCCGCGGCGGATCCACCATAGCCACCAGCCCCAGGAACGTCATGTCCCGTTCAACCAGCTCAGGCGTATATGCGCTCAAGGCAACAGGCAGCCCCGAATCCGCCTCCAAATGGCGGACGGCAATGGCCAGTACGCGCAAGCCGTTGCGCGCATATTGGTCGTTGGCATCCATGATCCCGCCGCGGTCCTCGTCGGTCATGGATTCCTCCCGCCCATCCCGCATGATGAAAGAGCAAAGGTCTGCCACCTCCTTGGGCGCGCCTTTCACATAAGCAATGCGATTCGCCCTCCCGGGGGCAGGATGAATGGTGGTCATGCGTTTGCGCCTGGAATCAAAGGGCAATTCCCGAAGCCTTGGCGCACGGCGGTTTTCCTCCGCAAGGTCGATCCCGCCCTTTTGCGCCAGTACCAGCAAAGCAGCCTCCGTAGGATCGCCAAGCACGGTAAAGCGGGCGCCTTCATGCTCTGGGGGAAGCAGCCGGGCGTTGCAGCATAGCCCCGCCGCCGTCAGCATCTGCTTTAACTCCACGTTGTCTTCCGCTGGCTCCCTTTTCCCATGCATGATCCTGCCAATGGCCGCATAACCGATCCCGGTTACATCCATGGATTGGCCGCCAATCCATATACTGCTGACCGTCATCTCGTTCTGGGTCAGCGTTCCGGTCTTGTCGGTGCAGATCACGGTAGCGCACCCCAGGGTTTCCACTGCGGATAGCCGCTTGATCAGCGCGTTGCGCCTGGCCATGCGCTGAACACCCATGGCCAGCGCCAGCGTAACCGTGGGCAGGAGTCCCTCGGGAACGAAGGCCACGATCATACCCATGGCAAAGATAAAAGCCACGGAAAGCTCTGTACCCACAAACAGGACGGATGCCGCAAAGAAAACCACACCGATGGCCACTGCCAGGATGGTGACGAATTTTGTGAGCCTATCCAGTTCCTTTTGCAGGGGGCTGGGCTCCTCCTTCATGGTCTGGGTAAGGCCCGCGATCTTGCCAAACTCCGTACCCATGCCAGTGGCATAGACCACCGCCTTGCCTGTTCCAGCCGCAACGCTGGTGCCCGAAAAGATCATATTGGGCTTTTCCGCCTGGCCAAGATCAGTGCGCAGCACCTCTTCCTTGGCCTTGCGCACCGGGCTGGATTCGCCGGTCAGCGTAGATTGGTTCACTTGAAGGTCACTGTCTTCCACCAGGCGGCCGTCTGCCGAAATGCGGTCACCCTCTGAAAGCAAAAGGATATCTCCCGGCACCAGATCCTCTGAAAGAACGCGCTGCTCCTGACCATCCCGCAATACGCGCGCATAGGAAGGCAGCATTTTTTTCAGGGCCTCCGTAGCTTTCCCGGCCCTAAATTCCTGCCAGAAGCTGAATAGTCCGTTGATAATGTTCACCAGCCAGATGGCTACACCCAGTTCAGGCAGCTTGGCTACAAAGCCGACAATACCGCCCACCCATAAAAGCATGGCCATTGTATGGGTGAAATTCAGCAAAAATTTGATATAGATGGGCTGCCCCTTTTTCTCCCGCAAAACATTCTTTCCGTACTTTGCAAGGCGTACCTGCGCATCCTGCCCACTTAATCCCTGGGGGCCGGACCCCAAAGCTTCAAACACCTGGGAAACGGAAAGCTTTTGAAGCTCCCTGCCGATTGCCGCCTGTCCGGCTTGATTGCTCATTTTCTCCATAGGAATGATTTCGTCACCCTTTTCCTTATCCATCTTCTCATACTGCCCGAAAAATCGCGGAATACGCATCGCGTACCGGGCAGCCCTTTTCGTATCCCTCCCCCCGGGAGCAAACAGCTTCCATGAGGAGAGTACAACGCACATTATACTGCCGGGCAGATAAAGGCGGCATAAAAGAGTAAAGACCACGGATAAAGATCGCATTAATATTTAAACAAAAATAAGCCTGCATCCCTCCCCGCATGGCAGGAAGGGATGCAGGCCCAAACATCAGGCTTGCCACGGCAAGCGCATATTCTGCCCACAACAACTCAAGTGAAGAATTCCGCATCTTAGGATACGTCCAGGCGGCTTTCCAGCCGCCCTTGGGAAACCTTCGGGCAGCGCCCCTATGGGTCATTGCGGGATTATGCTGTCAACACGGCAGTTCTATATCGTCTACGCCTGTTTCACGGCCAAAAGCTCCCGGATAACACGCTCCAGCGCGCCGCTCAACTCCTGTACGGACGCCTGTATCTCCCGGGTCATTTCCGTATCGAAGGCAATGCTCTTATACTGGATGCCCAGCAGCGTCACATCCGCTCCGGTTTCCTGCGCAAGATAGCGGATCATGACGCGAAGCGGAAGCATGTGGGAGCAAAATGTAGGCCCGCCTACGTCCTCAGGCCTGATCTCCACAATATCGCCAGGTGCTTGCCCCACATCCGCCGCGTCAACCACCAGCAAGTGGGTGGGATAAAATCCTTTGATCTTTCCGCTGTAATTCTCCGGCGCCGTTCCGCCGGGACAGAACAATAATTCCGGATACTGGGCCTGATCGAACGCAGCCTGCAAGGTTTCCACAACATGCATACCGGCCGCGTCATCGCCCCGCAGCGTGGAACCGGCCCCAAGCACCGCCAGCTTCTTAAC
>JAEWWY010000504.1 GCA_023458835.1 Bacillota bacterium | reverse complement strand
GCCCGTCGCCGCGGAAAATATCAGGCTTACTTACACGCAAAAGGATGCCACGGGTGAAATCCAGGTACAGGCATATTTCAAGACAGCCCTGGTCAACGGCAGGAAAACCAGCTATATCGTATCTATGGAAAAGCCGGGCGGAAATATCCTGTATGCCTCCTTGAACACCGAAAACGCCGCCAACAAAAACAGTTACGGCGCAGCCGATACGGCTTTGCCGGAGGAGGAACTGAAAAATCCCCACTGGGCGGATATGGCCAAGGCAACGGTGCTGGAGCTTACCAACGTCCCCATTACCACTGCAAACGCTGTAGCGGTCCACGCCAGCGGCATCGATTGGGAGCCGGGCGTACAGGTCGAAGTCTATCTGGAGAATGGCGGCATATATGTGGTGCAAATCCTGCTTTCAAGCGAAAAGGCCGTTTATGTGCGGTACTGGGATAAAGAGCTAGGCGATGAGACCGTGTGGTGAGCAGCGCCGCAGGGGGATGAAAACAGATGCAGGGGAAATTCCCCGATCTTCCATAGGATCTTGCCGCGGCGGGGCGGGCGATTGATAATCCCTTACAGCGCAATTTGTTTATTGGCCTCCCTCCCGGCAGAGTACAAAAGCGCCCTGCCTTCACCATCGGATAGATGGAAGGGCAGGGCATCTTTGTCTACACAATCCAAAATGGGGATTCCAAAGGGGCTGTGTTCCGATGGGCTCAATCGTCGCACTGCTTCACTCCCGTTCGCATTGCTCGTTTCGCCCATTTCCCCCGCCTCGCTTCCTCCGCCACCGGCGGCGCTCAGCTACGGAACCTTTGGCGGGTTCCCCAAGGGCAGAGCCCTTGGGTCACTTCCTGTTGGCCTTCATGCGCTGGTCGTGGTTGAGCTGCCGCTTGCGCATGCGCAGGGACTTGGGGGTGATCTCCAAAAGCTCATCGTCGTCGATAAACTCCAGGCACTCCTCCAGGGTGAGGGGATGCACGGAGATCAGGCGCAGGCTCTCCTCGGCGGAGGCGGAGTTGCGGGTGTTGGTCACGTGCTTTTTCTTGCACACGTTCACCACCAGGTCGCCGGGCCTTGCGTTCTGGCCGCAGATCATGCCGGCATATACGGGCACACCGGAACCAATGAACAGCGTGCCCCGGTCCTGGGTGTAGAACAGGCCGTAGGAGGTGGATTCACCTGTTTCAAAGCATACCAGCGCGCCTACGTTGCGGTGGGGGATATCGCCCTTCACCGGCTCGTAGCCATTGAACACGGCGGACATGATGCCCTCGCCCCTGGTATCGGTCAAAAACTCGGACCGGTAGCCGAACAAGCCCCTGGCGGGGACCAGGAATTCCAGCCGCACCCGGTCGCCGCCGCCCATGGTGGCAAGCACGCCCCGGCGGCGGCCGATCTTTTCGATCACCGCCCCGGCATAGGCCTGGGGCACGTCGGCCACCATCCGTTCGATGGGCTCGCACATCTCGCCATCGATTTCCTTGTAAAGCACCTCGGGCTTTGAAACCTGGAACTCATACCCCTGGCGGCGCATGGTTTCAATCAGGATGGACAAATGCAATTCGCCCCGGCCGCAAACCTCGAAGGTATCGGGACTGTCGGTTTCTTCAACCCTCAGCGATACGTCCGTTTGCAACTCCTTGAACAGCCGCGCCCGCAGGTGCCGGCTGGTCACGTATTGTCCCTCGCGGCCCGCAAAGGGGCTGTCGTTCACGGAAAAGCTCATCTTGACCGTAGGCTCGCTGATGCGTACAAAGGGCAGCGCCTCCACCTGCGCGGGGTCGCACACCGTATCGCCGATGGACAGGTCCTCCATGCCGGTGAGGGCCACGATGTCGCCCATGGAAACCTCCTGGGCAGGCAGGCGCTTCAGGCCGTCATAGCGGAACAAACCCGTCAGGCGCCAGGGCTGGCTGGTAATACCCGTCTCCAGATTGGTATGGACAACGGTCATGCCTTCCTTCAGCGCGCCCCGTTGGATGCGGCCCACGCCGATGCGGCCCACGTATTCATTGTAGTCAATGGTGGAAATCAGCACCTGGGCGGGGCCTTCCAACTCCCCCTCCGGCGCCGGGATGAACTGTAATATGGCATCAAACAGGGGCTGCAAATTTTCCCCCTGCACATTCATATCCAGTGTGGCGGTACCCTTGCGGGCGGATACGAACAGGATGGGATGCTCCAGCGTGCTTTCATCGGCGCTCAGGTCGATCAAAAGATCCAGGATCTCCTCCACCACTTCCTCGCATCTTGCGTCGGGCCTGTCCACCTTGTTGATGACAATCAGGACTTTGAGCTGCAATTCCAGCGCCTTTTTCAATACAAAGCGCGTCTGGGGCATGGGGCCTTCAAAGCTGTCGATCAAAAGCAAAACGCCGTCCACCATCTTGAGCACCCGCTCCACCTCGCCGGAAAAATCGGCGTGGCCGGGAGTATCCACTATGTTGATGCGGGTGGTGCCGTAATGCACGGCGGTGTTTTTGCTGAGGATCGTAATGCCCCGCTCCCGCTCCAGGTCGTTGGAGTCCATGACTCTGTCGACGACCTGCTGATTCTCGCGGTACACGCCGCCTTGCTTGAGCATCTGGTCCACCAGGGTGGTCTTGCCATGGTCTACGTGGGCAATAATAGCGATATTGCGGATGTCTTCCCGCGTCATATATTATTTCCTTCCTAAATTGCCCGCAGAACGGGCGGCGGTTATTGTTTTACAGGGGCATGCACGCGGCTCCTTTTCAGCCAGCCGCCGCATCCTGCCATTCTGAGGGATGCAAGCCCGAAGAATCTTTCCGGCACGGGTAAAGATCCTTCGCTGCGCTCAGGATGACATCAGTCTATGCGATAATTCCAGGGTTACTTCTCCGCATGCCTCGCGGCTGTCTCCGCCAGCGTCAGCCCCGGATTATTCTCCATCGCCAGGCGGATGGACCACTCGTTTTCAAACAGCAGTACATCCCGCTGCTGGCTGTCCTTGGCCCGGCCGCTGGTAGAGGTAAGCTTCAGTTCGTCCGCGGGCTTGGGGCTTGCCGTCACCCACCGCACAAAGCGGAAGGGCAGATTATCCATCAGTATTTCCGCGCCATACTCGCCTTTTAAGCGGTAGGCCAGCACGTCGAACTGCAAAACGCCCACCACGCCCACCAGGAATTCTTCCCGGCCCGTTTCCGTGCGGAGAAAGGTTTGTATGGCCCCTTCCTGGCTTAGCTGGGTGATGCCCTTCACAAACTGCTTGCGCTTCATGCTGTCCAGAGGCCGTACCCTGGCAAAGTGCTCCGGCGCGAACACGGGGATATCTTCATAATGCAGCCTGCGCCCGACGCAAAGGGTATCCCCCAGCCCGAATATTCCGGGGTCGAACAGGCCGATGATATCGCCTGCCCAGGCTTCCTCCACCGCTTCCCGCTCGTCGGCCATGAACTGCTGGGGCTGCTTCAATTGGATTTCTTTGTCGGTGCCGCTGTGCCACACCGTCATACCCTTTTCAAAGGCGCCGCTGACCACCCGTAAAAATGCCAGCCTGTCCCGGTGGGCGGGGTTCATGTTGGCCTGTATCTTAAAGATGAAGCCCGAGAATAACGGGTCTTCCGGTTCGATCTCCCCATGGTCGCTCTTGCGGGATAAGGGCGGCGGCGTGAACTGCAAAAACCGCTTCAAAAACGGCTCCACGCCAAAGTTGGTGATGGCCGAGCCAAAGAACAGCGGCGTCAAGTGCCCCTGGCGAACGGCGTTCAGGTCAAAGGCATCCCCCGCCACGTCCAGCAGCTCGATTTCATCCTTCAGGCGCTTGATATAATGTGCCTGCAAAATGCCGTTCAGCGCGGAATCGTTCATCCCGATCTCTGTTTTTTCCACCTTGGATTTGCCATGGTCGCCGCCGGTGTACAGATCGATCCTCTCGCTGTCCCGGTGGTACACGCCCTGAAAATCCCCGTCTACGCCGATGGGCCAGTTGATGGGGCAGGAACGGATACCCAGCACCTGCTCCAGCTCCTCCATCAGGGCAAAGGGGTCCTTGGCGGCCCGGTCCATCTTGTTCACAAATGTGAAAATGGGTATATTGCGAAGCCGGCAGACCTTGAACAGCTTAATGGTCTGCTCCTCCACGCCCTTGGCCGCGTCGATGAGCATCACCGCCGCATCGGCTGCCACCAGCACGCGGTACGTATCCTCGCTGAAATCCTGGTGGCCCGGCGTGTCCAGTATGTTGATGCGGAAGCCGTCAAACTCAAACTGCATGGCGCTGGAGGTAACGGAAATGCCACGCTGCTTCTCGATCTCCATCCAGTCGGAGGTGGCGTGACGCTCGGCTTTGCGGGCCTTCACGCTGCCCGCCTGGCGGATGGCGCCGCCATAGAGCAGCAGCTTTTCCGTCAGCGTGGTCTTGCCCGCGTCCGGATGACTGATAATGGCAAAGGTGCGGCGCATTTGCACTTGATCGTGAAGCGCCGCCGAAAATTCTGCGGTAGCGGGGCTGGGCAGCATAATTCAACCTCCCGGAGGTAGTGTGAGAAACCAACTTGTTATTTTACTATAGGAATGAAGAGGATGTCAACCTGTGGATTCTGGTCAAGGTTATAATCAACAGGCCCAAATGAATGTTATCCTAGCGCCGTCGGCCTGCAGCCAGGCCGGCGTTTTTGCATCCGGCTACTCTGCCAATGACAAATTTACATTTCCTTATCTTGTCCCGTCCCAAAACACTCTTTATAATAAAAACATCATATCTTCAAAATCATGGAAACCCTTCCATATGCGTCTATGCGCGCGAATATAGCACTGCCCCATCCCTTCGCCCATCACCAAAGAAAGGCATGGTCAAACAGCATGAAGCGATATACCTTCCTTCTCCTCCTCACCCTCCTTCTGCTTTTCTCCCTCCCCGCCCTTGCCCAGGAGGTATTCTCCGAGGGCACCGCCGGCAAAGCGCCCGGGCGCCTGTTCCGTGTGGGGGATACATCATACGTGCATGCCGGGCATGAACTCTATGCCCTGGATTCTTCCGGGCAGCCGGCGGTAAAAGCCGGCAATCTGCCCGACAATTTGTTCTTCCTGTCGGGCGATGAAGATTTCCTGGCCGTTCAGACGGACACCGGCACGGTCTATCAGTTTTCCCAAACGGAAAGCGGCATAAGCTGCGGGCCGATTGCGCAGTTGGATTTATCCGGCATGCAGGATAGCATCAACATGATAGAGCAGGGCGTCTTCACCGGAGGGTATGTTTGCCTGCTAGCTTTTGATGAAAAATCTTCATCCTTTTACAGCACATTTCTATTCAACCTGTCAAGCGGCTCCATGCTGCCCCAAAAGATCAAAGATGCCTGGGACATTTGCATCTATGAGCCGGGAAAGATATTGGTCTACCTGCAGCCGCTTGGAGGCAGGGGCGAAATAAGCGCCTGCGATCCGGCCACCGCGCAAACGCAAAAGCTGCTGGATGTGCCGGAGGGGTCCCTTGCGGGGCTTGCCTATGATAGGGCGGGCGGCACAACCGCCATCACAGGCAACGGGGCCGTGTATGTATCCAGCCACGGCGCACCCTTTACGGAGGGCGGATATCTGAACATCAACATGCAAAGCAATACCGTCCGGGCGGTTTTGTCAAGTGAAAACACGTACATCGCCATCGTTCCCAATGAGGCGGCATTCCTATGCGATATCGGCGCCTTGAATGCTGTAAAGCCTCTGCGCATTGCGGGCAGCGACCTTTCGGAAGAAACGGTTGCCGCCTACCGCAAGCTGAACCCCGATAAGCCGGTTGTATATGTGAAGATGAACATTCTGGAAACGGATATACTGGCGCTGCAGCTTGTTTTGCGTACGGGTGACGTGGACATTTACGTCATGCCGGCCGGGCTGCCTATTTACACCGCCATGCTGGAAAAGGGCTTCGCTTTGGATCTGTCCGGTGAACAAGATCTGGTAAGCGCGGTTTCAGCCATGTATCCCCGCATGGCGGAGGTGGTAAGGAAGGATGGCAAGCTGTACGGCCTGCCGGTGGACGTCGTAAATCATGACGCATTGGGCTATAACCCCAAATTGTTTGCGCAATCGGGCCTGACCGTGCCCCAAACCTTGTTTGAACTGATGGACCAGCTTGAAGCGCTTGGCCAAAGGGAGGATACAGCGTTGATGGATGCGCGGCTCGCCGGCCCGTCCCAAACGGTGCTCCGGTACATTCTATACACCTATCTTTCCGCCGCCACTGCAAAGAGCCACGGTACCGCCTTTGATCCTGAAACCTTCCGCAGCCTGGTGGCAAGATGGGAAGCGATTGCGCCCACTTTGGAAAAGGACGGTGCCCGCTCCGCCTTGATGGAATCGCCCGCCCTGTTCTGCAACCGCTTCTTTTTCATGCCAGGGCACGGAAGTTTCCTTACGGAAGGGTACGAAGTCCTTCCGCTTGCCATTGGGGAGGGGAAGGAAAAAATTCTTCCCGCGGCGATGAACGCGATGATCGTCAACCCCGCCTCCGCCAATCAGGCGGAAGCGATCCGCTTCCTTGCCTTCTACGCCCAAAACATGCCCGGACAGCAGCGGATAGCCATGTATCCCAATGAAAATGATCCGGTTGCAGATCCGGAAATGCAGCAGCGGGCCATGAAGGAAGAAGCAAACATACAACTGCTGACGGCGCAGTTGTCTGCATGCGCCCCGGAGGAGAAAAAGCAGCTCACCGAACAATTGGAGCAGGCCAGGCAAACCCTGGCTTCATGGCAGGCCGATATGTGGGCCATCGGCCCGGAGGAGATCAAGGCCTACCGCGGCATTGCCGATATGCTGATCTTTGGCCGGGAGGACGTGGGCTTTTCTACGCATGACAAGCAAATCTATGACCTTTGCAACCAATTGGGCGACGGGGGCATCGACAGCGCCCGCTTCTGCGACGCCTTCATTGGCATATGGGAAATGGCCTGGCGGGAGGAATGATCTGAAGCCATCTTCCCCAGTGCCGGGTTATCCCCGCGCCGTGTCCGGATCCACGATATCGTTGCGGAAAGGATACCTTGCGGCGCTGTGCTCCGTAAAATCCACCACATACTTGCAATCACTGCCATACACTACCGCCCGGATGAGCACAATTTTCAGGATGCAGGTGCCGGGGTCCTTTTCATCCACATGGCGGTCGTAAAACAGGGAAAATACCCGCTTCAGTTCCGGTGTAAGCTGCTTGTTCCACGCCTCCCTGGGATTGCCCAGGTTTCTTCCAATGCCGGAAGCTTGCATCAACTGCCTGCAAACCGCTACCCTGGGATTTTTCAATATGTCGCGCACCTTGCGGGAGGATGCATGGGTGAGCACATAAATGGCTCCGTCCTTGTAGTATCCGTCCACCGTGCGCACGGATACGTCATTGTCCACACACGTGGCAAGGGATACCGCCACATCCCGGCCCATTTGCTCCTGTAAAAGCCGGCATGCGGATTCAAAATCAGTCATAGCGCACTCCTCCTCTATGAATGGTCTGCAAATTGCATATCCGCCTTATAGATGCTTGTCCTGCTCAGCATACCATACCGAAGGCTGATTGGAAAGACATTCCGTTCCTCTTTGACAACATCCTCCGGGCGGATTATGATAGATGCATTCCCACCGAATCTTGGGAACGGAGGAAGAGCCATGGCACTGACCCTTGAAATTACAAAGGAAATCTCCAGGGAATTGATCGAAACCATCGTACGCATGGACCATGACGCCTATCCGCCGGGCGACCAGATGACCTGGGACCGGGCATATATGATATATGGCCTCATCCAGGACAGCCTGATCCTTCTAAAGGAGGACGGGAAGCTTATCGGCTTTTTATCCATCTACGGCGTCCGGCCTGATCTTGTGCCATTGGCGGTGAAACGCCAGCAGCCCATTTTTGCCGTGGAAGAGCGGGAGCATCTTCTGCCTGAACTCTCCGGGCCCGCCGAGGGCTATCTCCACAACATCATCCTCCGGCCTGAATACAGGGGCAGAGGATACAGGCGCTACCTCTATCTGGGGCTCAAGCATTGGCTGGACAAGCATGAAGGGATCGGGCACATCTGGGCCGACGCGGTAAGCGGCCACGGCCAAAGAGCGCTTGAGGCCATTGGCCTTGTCCCCTGCTCGGAATTGAAGGGCCTTTGGGGCGGAAAGATAGAGGATGTCCGAAGCGCCCTGGAGAAGCAGCTCCAAAAAGACGGGTGTCACAGGGATGGTTCCCCCATGGCGCTTTGAACATGATACGAATCATCGGTTCGCTCTCCCGCAAAACAATGCCGGAGGGCTGCCGCGCATGTACCCGCAGCGGCATTAAAATTCAAGGAACAGCACAGGGTACTCCGCCTGCTTCAAAAACCCGGCCCGCTCCGCCGTTTTCACCGAGGGGACATTATTCCTCCAGCATTCCCAGTAGGGCGTCAGCCCCCGCCTTTGACATTCCCCCAGGAAGCAGGCGGTCATCTGGGAGGCATAACCCTTCTTTTGATGATCCCGGAGCACTTCAATGCCGATGGCGCATTCTCCCGGGCTTACATACTCCGCTGTGCAAAATCCACATACGCGGTTTTCCAACACCAAGGCATAGCCAAAACCCATGGCCAGGAATTTTTCGAAGCTTCCCAGCGTGCTTTCCACCTCGTCCCTTATCATGGAAAAGTTGCCAAGCTCCGCCGTATCCGCCGTGATGCATGGAACATGCGGCGCTGAGACCGCCGGAACGCTGCCCGGTGCGGGGTGGCGGAACACGCAGCGCCAATACTCCTGGACAGGTATGCCCAAAAAGGCACTCGTCAGCTTCACTTTCCAGGCCTCATCCGGAAAAACGATTTTCATCACGCGCAATTCATGCCTTAGCTCCGGCGCAAGGAGCCTGCGGGCCAGAAAATCCATGGCGGCATCCGCCGCCGGGCCGGATGCATCGCCGCCCACGAACAGGCTGTGCCCCTCATGTATGAGGCACACAGAGGGATCCTTTTCCCGGTCCGCATAGCATGCGGCAGGTGCGCTGCCTGCCGCCATGGCACGGAGCATATATTGCAAAGGGGTATAGCAAAGCAGTGCAAGCACTTGGGAGGAAAACGGAACCTGCTTCATATGGGCTGATCCTTTCGTCCGCCGGGAGCAATAAAGCCGCCGGCGCATGATCCCGCGCCTGGTATATATTTCTCGGATGGCCCGCAAGGCGGGGCCATTGGCTTACGGCTTGAACCTGAGCGCCGTCGTCCTTTCCGGATGCTCGCGCTTTGCATCATACTTGTCCCAATAGACGGCTTCCTCGCTATACTGGGTGCGGGAAGCTTTTGTCTCGGCGGGGCAGCCAAAGAGCACCACGCTGTTCACCGACACATGGGGAGGGATATCCAGCAGCCCGCGGATTTTATCCCTGTCGATATCGCCGATCCAAACGGCGCCCAATCCCAGCACGGTGGCCGCCAGCAGCATGTTTTCGATAGCGGCGCTGGTATCCATTTCCCCGTTGCTTTCCCAGGGTATGTAGCTGGTATTGGCGCATACCACAAAGGCGGCGGGGGCGTTGTAATACCTGCCGTTGCTTTCGCCGATGCATTCCTTCAACTGCTTCATACGCTGCGGTGTATCGATGACAATGAATTCCCATGGCTGCAAATTGCAGGCGGAGGGGGCTGCCATGGCCGCCTGAAGCATGGCGGTGATCTTCTCCCGCTCCACGGGTTTTTCCGCATCATACACCCTTATGCTGCGGCGCTTGCAAAGAATATCCATCAGGGTTTGAAACTGATCCATAGAATTTGATCCTCCGTTTCATGTGGTTTGAGGGAGATATTGAGCGATCATTGCAACGCCAGCTCAAAATAGTCCATGGTGGATGTCACGGCAAATCCGCAGGATTCATACAGGTGCAAGGCATTGGCATTGCCTGTGGCCACCTGGAGCATGATTTCCCTCGCGTCCGCTTCCTTCAGCTTTTTTACCGCGCCGCGCAAAATCGCCCGGCCAAACCCCTTGCCCCGGTACGCCGGCAATACGCCCAGGCCATAGATGCCCCCCACCCCGGAGATCAGTTGCAGATGCACCTTGCCGATGATCTGCCCGCCCCAAAGGGCAAGATAAATGATCATGCCCTTCTTTTCTTCCTCCTCTGGCAAAAGAAGATCCTGGTCCGGGGCGGCCTTTTCCGTATCCGGCGAGCCGTCTCCCCCGGCGGCATCATAACGGGCGCTGCCTTCCTCGCCAAAATAGATGGCGTTTTGCCTGGCCACCTCCCGGGCATCCCCATTGAGCGCCTTTTGAAAGGTCATTTCCGAAGCGCCGCCCTCGTCCTCCCCCGCCTCCTCCTTGCGCAGGTACATTTCAAATTCGGAGTGGTGGTAGCGCGCCTTCGTTTTTTCAATAAACCTTTGCCCGGCGGTGGACTGCCTGTCGCAAAGCAAGAGGATGCTCTTTGCGCCCTGGCGCTTGCACTCCCCTATGGCCAGCTCGCTCAGCTTTTGAAACACGCCCCTACGCCTGTACTCAGGATGCACCATGCCATTGAGCTCTGCCGGCGATCCCGCCCCGCCGAAATTGCAGATGCCGATATAGCTGATCAGCCTTTCCCCCTCAAAATACATCAGCTCGTTCACGGCCTTCATAGCTGCTAGGGTACCGCCTTCCGGCACCGCGCCCAGCTTGTAATCCAGCTCCAGCTTCAAGGCGATACC
>JAEWWY010000503.1 GCA_023458835.1 Bacillota bacterium | reverse complement strand
TTCTCTCACTGCCCTTCCGTAGAAACGACCGCGGCAGGAACCTGGCCGTCATTCAGATCCAGCACTTTCAAAACGTCGCTTTCATTATCCGCCACAATAAGCTTGCCGCTATTATTAAGAACATGCTCCATGGTTTCGATCAGCAGCCTTTTGCGGGTGATCTCCGGCGCAGCCTTGTACTTTTCATATACGGCGTCAAACACGGCCACCTCCGCCTGGGCGGCGGCAATCGTTTCCGCCTTATAGCCTTCTGCCTCCTGCAATAGCTGATAGGCCTTGGAGCGGGCGGAAGGCAACACCTCATTTTTGTACTTTTCCGCCTCGTCCAGCCGCTTGGTCATTTCGTTTTTGGCGTTGTTCACATCTTCATAGGCCGCCGTAACGGCCGCCGGAACGGTGATGTTCTGGATGCGGACGCTGTTGATCTTCACACCCATTTCATAGCCGTCCACGATGCGCTGGAATTCCGGCAGCACGGCCCGTTCGATATCTTCCTTGTTGAGCAGCGCGTTGTCCAGCGTAAGGTTTTGGATATTCCTGCGGATGACCGCCTCAAAAGCAAGCTGCAGGGTATTTTCCGGTTCATCCACATCAAAGTGATACTGCTTCACATCCCGGATGGTGTACTGGTAGATGGCTTCCAAAGACACGATGCTGTTGTCGTTTGTAAGCATCACGCCTTCGCTTTCGTTATCCACATATTTGGATGCCCGGCCGGCGGAGCCCTGTGCCGTGGTGCGGAAGCCATATTCCTTGGTATGGATGGTGGTGACGCTTTCACTGATGATGCTCTGTACAAAAGGAATGCGGAAATACAAACCCGGCCCGTGGGTGGCGGTAACACGGCCAAAGGTAATGACCAGGGCCTCCTCGCCCTGTCCTACGCGGTAAAAGCCGCTGAACAGGATAATCCCGGCCAGCGCCAATATCACAAGGAACGCCAGCATCGTGCCGGATAACTTGGATCGCATGGCAAATCTCCTTCCCTTTTCAAAGGGGCGTTTTCGCCCGCTGTTGATGGGTTCAGCATACCATAAACAGGTTGCTTTGTATAGAATGGCCTTCCCAATCATACATAAGGGGGCACAAAAGATGCCATGAGGCGCACGAACCTTTGAGAGCAAGCCCCAAAGAACATAAAATTTAGGGAAAACTGTCGGCATTATGTTGACACCGGAACATGTTTGTGGTTTAATAAGCCGAGCCTTTTGGTTTACTTTTGCTAAACTTGCAACATTGCTTCCGTGTTTAGCAGGATTAAACAAAAACCGGGCTGTTTTCAGGATATATCCTCGTTGTAAAAGGAGATGAGCCTATGAGGATCGGTGAAAAGCTGCGCCGCCTGCGCATGCTTAGGGGGCTGACACAGGAGGAACTGGCCGACCGCTGCGAACTGAGCAAGGGGTTCATTTCCCAAGTGGAAAGAGACCTGGCTTCCCCCTCCATCGCCACGCTTACCGACCTTCTGGAGTGCTTGGGCAGCAGCCTCCCCAGTTTTTTCAACGACAAGGAGGCCGAAAAGATCGTCTACACCTCCCAGGACATGTTTGTTAAGGAGGAGGAGGAAACGCTCCACGGCAGCATCACCTGGCTGGTTGCCGATGCCCAAAAAAACAGCATGGAACCCATTTTGGTGGAGATGGCCGAAGGCGGGGAAACGCAAATGCTGCCGCCCCATGACGGCGAGGAATTCGGCTATGTCCTCTCCGGCAGCATACACATTCTTATCGGCGACAAAAGGCACAAGGCCAAAGCCGGCGATAGCTTCTGCCTTCACCCCCACGCCTCCCATCAATTGAAAAATACGGGTAAATCCAAGGCCAAGGTATTGTGGATCTCCACGCCCCCCATGTTTTGAGGGTATGATCAAACGGTAAAGGAGACCGCTCCCCATGGTTGAAAAAGCACACCTGATCGACCTTGAATCCATATCGAAGGATTTTGACGGCACCACGGTGCTGGACAATATCAATCTATATATCCGTAAAAAGGAGTTTGTGACGCTGCTGGGGCCCAGCGGATGCGGCAAAACCACTACGCTGCGCATCATCGGCGGGTTTGAATTCCCTACCATAGGCAGGGTGCTTTTCGAAGGCAAGGATATTACCCACCTTCCTCCCTATAAGCGCAAGGTGAATACCATCTTCCAAAAATACGCGCTGTTCCCTCATTTGAATGTGCAGGACAACATCGCCTTTGGCCTGAAGATCGCCAAGGTAGATAAAAGTGATATCCGCCGCAGGGTGGATGCCATGCTGGAGTTGGTGAACCTGAAGGGATACGGCAAGCGCAGCGTGGAATCCCTTTCCGGCGGGCAGCAGCAGCGGGTGGCCATTGCGAGAGCGCTGGTCAACGAGCCGGAGGTTTTGCTGCTGGACGAGCCGCTGGGCGCGCTGGATCTTAAATTGCGCAAGGAAATGCAGTTGGAACTGAAAAACATGCAGCAGCGGCTGGGCATCACCTTCCTGTACGTGACCCACGATCAGGAGGAAGCCCTTACCATGAGTGACACCGTCGTGGTCATGCGGGATGGCAAGATCCTGCAAATCGGTGATCCAAAGCGCATTTATGACGAGCCGGTGAACGCTTTCGTAGCGGATTTCATCGGCGAAAGCAATATCCTAAAGGGAACCATGGTCCATGACGAGCTGGTATCCTTTGCCGGGGCCGAGTTTCCCTGCGTTGACTTTGGCTTTGGCGAAAATATGCCTGTGGATGTGGTGATCCGGCCTGAGGACGTGATGCTGGTAAAAGAGGATGCAGGCCAACTTACCGGCATTGTCAAGAGCGTGCTCTTCAAGGGCGTCCATTACGAAATGATGATCGATGCAGGGCATACCACCTTCAAGGTGCATTCCACCACCATGCAGCCACAAAATTCCAGGGTAGGCATTGCCATCGTGCCCTTCAACATCCATATCATGAAGCCCATGGCGGAGGCTAAGGAGGAAGGAATGCCTTGATAAGCGGCATGCAGCTTCCCCCTTGGGCGTGGTGGATGATGGCGCTGGGCCTTGCCGGCTTTGCGGGGCTTGTGTATCTGTCCATCCGCCGCAACAGCGGTATAAAGCGTTCGCTGTTTGCTTCTCCCTATACGCTGTGGATGATTTTGTTCACCGTGCTGCCTGTGATCCTCATCGGCTACTACGCCTTCACCGACAAGGCGGGCGCCTTCACACTGGATAACTTCAGCCACTTTCTTGACAGCAATCACAGCAAGAACCAGCTCTACGCCTCCATGGGTGAGCAGTATGCTTCCTATATCCGCCCAGGCACGGTAAACATCGACACGCTGGTCTATTCCATGTGGATGGCCTTTTTGTGCACCGTGATCTGCCTCTTCATGGGCTATCCCGCCGCGCTTTTCATGGCGGACAGGGAGATGAAAATCGGTTCCACCATCGTGGTGCTGTTCATTATCCCCATGTGGATGAACTTTCTTTTGCGCACAGTTGCCTGGATGTCGCTGCTGGAGGACCAGGGGCTGATCAACGGCATTTTGAAATCGATGGGCCTTCATGGCGCGCAGCTCATGTACAACAATGGTGCGGTGCTGCTGGGCATGGTCTATAACTTCCTGCCCTTTATGGTGTTCCCCGTCTATACATCGCTGACGAAGATGGATATGCGTTTCCTGGAGGCCGCACAGGATCTTGGGGCCAATCACGTAAAGACCTTTTTGCGCGTAACGCTGCCGCTGAGCACTCCCGGCATCATCTCCGGCATCACCATGGTGTTCATGCCATCCGTTACCACCTTCTTTATCCCCCGGATCTTGGGCGGCGGCAATACGATGATGTTCGGCGATTTGATCGAAAATAAATTCCTGACCGAGGGCAATTGGAACGTTGGCAGCGCCCTGAGCCTGGTCATGATGGTGCTTATTTTAGTCAGCCTTGGCATATTGCGCAAGGCCGACCCGGAGGGCGAAGGAGGCAGCATGATATGAAGCGGTTCATCCAGCACGCGTATCTCTCCCTCATCCTGCTGTTTTTGTATATTCCCATCATCGTTTTGATCTTCCAGTCCTTCAACAGCGGAAAGAGCCGCGCCAAGTGGGAGGGTTTTTCCCTGCGCTGGTATGGAGCGCTGTTTAACGACAGGTCCATTATGAATGCGCTGTATGTGACCGTTACCGTAGCTATTCTGGCGGCCATCGCGGCAACCATTCTGGGCACGCTGGCTGCTATCGGCATCCATGCCATGCGCAAGCGGCCCCAAGCTCTCATGATGACCATGACCAACCTGCCCATGACCATGCCGGACATCGTAACGGGCATATCGCTGATGCTCCTGTTCCTGTTCGCCAAGGTGGAGCGTGGCTATGTGACCATGCTGCTGGCCCACGTTACCTTCAATACACCGTATGTGATCCTATCGGTGCTGCCCAAGCTCAAGCAAATGAACAAGCACAGCTACGAGGCGGCTTTGGACCTGGGGGCCACGCCGGGATATGCGCTGCTGCATGTCATACTGCCGGAGATCAGCCCCGGCGTCGTCACCGGCGCTCTTTTGGCCTTCACGCTATCCCTGGATGATTTCGTCATCAGCTATTTTACCACCAGCCCGCTGGTGCAAAATCTCTCCACGCTGATCTACTCCAAGGCCCGCATCGGCATTGAGCCCACGCTCAACGCGCTGAGCGCGCTGATGTTTGTGGCGCTGCTGCTTCTCTTGCTGGCCGTCAACCGCCGCACAGCCCCAAAAAGTTGATGTTCTGCGCTTTGGCGCATGGCATACATTTTTCCAGGAATACAAACCAGGAGGTCGTGTCTTATGAAAAAATGGCTTGCTCTGCTTCTTATCGCGTGCATGTTGGTTCCCGCCGCATCGATGGCGGAAAACGCGGGTGTTGTGAACATTTTCAACTGGGAAGATTATATCGATGAGCAAACGCTGAAAATGTTCGAAACCGAGACCGGCATCAAAGTCAACTATATGAATTTTACCACCAACGAGGATATGCTTGTGCAGGTGGAAGCTACGCCTTCGGCCTTTGACGTGGTGTTTCCGTCGGATTATTGCGTGGAGCGCATGATCTCGGGCGGCCTGCTGGAAAAAATCGATTTTAGCAATGTACCCAACGCAGAGCAGATCCTGCCGGAATTGCGCAACCCATCCTATGATCCCACAGGCGAGTACAGCGTTCCTTACATGTGGGGCACCGTGGGTATCCTGTACAACAAGACCATGGTCACGGAGCCAGTGGATAGCTGGGCAATCCTGTGGGACATCAAATACAAGAACAATGTGTTCATGATGGACAGCATCCGTGATACCATGGGCATCACGTTAAAGTATATGGGCGAATCCATGAACACCCGCGATCCCATCGCTTTGGAAAGGGCCAGGGACCTGCTCATTGAACAAAAGCAGGCGGGTATCGTGAAGGCCTATCAGGTGGATGAGACCAAGGACAAGATGGTGGCCGGCGAAGCCGCCCTTGCGCTGATGTGGAGCGGCGATGCACAATACGCCATTGACCTGAACGAAGACCTGGACTATGTGGTGCCCAAGGAAGGCTCCAACGTATGGGTGGACGGCATGGTCATCCCCAAGGGTGCCAAGAACAAGGCAAACGCCGAGGCTTTCATCAACTTCATGTCCAGGCCCGACATTGCCAAACTGAACTGCGAGGCTATCTGGTACTCCTCCCCCAACGCCGGCGCCATCGAGCTGATGGGTGAAGAATATGAAAGCAACCCTGTCATGAACCCTGCTCCCGAAGTGGTGGAGCGGTGCGAATACTTCAACGATATCCAGGATTTTATCGCGATCTACAACGCGCTGTGGCTGGAGATCAAGAGTGGGAAATAAAACGCGCTACACAAAAGCCTGCCGAAAACGGCAGGCTTTTGTGTAGGGTCATTTTGTAAGCGCGCAGGCGATCTTCGCGCCCAGCGCAGCATTATTATATACCAGGCGGATGTTGGATTCCAGGCTTTCTCCGCCGGTAAGCTTTTGTATCTTGTCCAGGAGGAAGGGCGTGATCTCCTTACCTTTGATATTCAGCCTTCCCGCCTCCTGAAGCGCGCCTTCAATTGCATCGTTGATCGTATCAAAGTCCATGGCATATTCTTCTGGAATGGGATTGGTAACCAGCATGCCGCCTGCAAGGCCGCAATCCATTTTCGCCTGAAACACGGCCGCGATCTCGCCGGGTGTGTCAAGGCGGCAGTCCACCTTGAAGCCGCTGCGCCTGGTATAGAAAGCAGGCAGCTCCTCCGTCTGGTAGCCGATCACAGGCACGCCTTTGGTTTCCAGGTACTCCAGCGTCAGCCCGAGATCCAGAATGGATTTGGCACCGGCGCACACCACCATCACGCTTGTCCCGGCCAATTCCGTAAGATCGGCGGAAATATCCATGGTGGTTTCCGCGCCCCTGTGTACACCGCCGATGCCGCCTGTGGCAAAGACCTTCACTCCAGCCATGTGCGCGCCGATCATGGTAGCCGCTACAGTGGTGGCGCCATCCTCCCCGCGGGACAGCAGCAGCGGCAGATCGCGGCGGCTGGCCTTTGTAACCGACAGGCCTTTCTTTCCCAAGTATTCGATTTCTTCCCGGCTGATACCAACAGTGATTTTGCCTCCGATCACGGCGATGGTGGCCGGAACGGCGCCGTTATCTCGAATGATTTTCTCCACCGCCATGGCCGTTTCCACATTTCTGGGATAGGGCATGCCGTGGGAAATGATGGTGGATTCCAGCGCCACCACAGGCTTACCCTCAGAAAGAGCGCTTTGCACTTCCGGGGCAACGCGCAGATATTTTTGCAAATTCAAATGGATTCGCCTCCAAACTCCCGCATTTTGTTTTCCAGCAGTTGAAACGACATATCCTCCCGGATGGCGCCCCTAATCTCAGCACACAATGCGGCTGCCGCCAGGCCCATGAGGGCCATGCCCTTGGGAGGCCTGCCCAGAAAATATCCGTACGAGGCGGCAGCCATGAACGCATCGCCGCAGCCGGTGGTATTTTCGATCCTTCCAGGATAGCAGGGCAGGATCCCCCGATCCAGCCCGTTATCATAATATACCCCTTCCCCGCCCAGGGAAATGAATACCAGCTTTACACCTTTTCCATGCAGCGCCTTCGCCGCCTTGGGCAAATCTTCATTGCTTCGGATGGCGATGCCCGAAAGCACCTCCGCCTCCTTGCGGTTGGGCTTGATGCAGTAGATGTTCCGCAAATGCGCCTTTAGCCGGGCCGCCTTTTTCACCGATACCGGATCGGCGAACAGCGGAGCCGTGCAATTTTCCACAAGACAGGCGATGGCCTCCCCGGAAAGATTGGCATCCAGCACAACCATTTTCGAACGGTTGATTTCCTCCATGCGCTCCAGCAAAAAGGATGGACTGATGTGGCGGCAGATATCCATGTCGGATACGGCCAGACGCACATCCCCGTCAGGGCCATTGATGTACAGATATGTGGATGTGGCTTCGCCGGGCATGATCTGGCTCAAAGAAAGATCCATATGAAGCTCCAGGCAGCTTCTTTGCGCCTGAAAACCATACGCATCCTCCCCCATGACAGTCACGAAGCGAACGGGTGCGCCCATGCGGCTTAAATGATCCGCCATGTTCCGGCCTACGCCGCCCAGGGTCAGCGTTACCCGGCCGGGATTGGAATCGCCCATGACCAGCGGCTCATACGCGGTGCCGCCAATATCCATGTTCACGGCCCCTATCACGGTTATGAGGCCATCCTTGAATAGTGCCTGCTTTGCCATATCGTTTCCTCCCGGAACCAGACTGTGTTATTCTAACAATCCATGACGCCCGCGTCAAGAAAAAACCGGGCCATGCAAGCGCAAGCCCCGGTGTGTTTCCCTCCTCTGCGGATATCATGTATTCCTGGTGCGGATTCCCTGGATATTGGCGTATTCCGACAAATGGTTCACAATATCCTTGTACGTGGCCTTCCCTTGCATGTCCAGCGTATACAGGTTCGTATACAAATTATATTTTCCTTTATTCTCCACATGAAAATCAATATCCAGCACATGGATCCCCATCTTCTGAAAATAGTCGTTGATAAAAGCGATCGTTTCCACCCGGTGGATGAATTTGACCTCTACATTTTTGACGGCGTTGACCTTGACTACCCTTTGCAGAATAGTCAGCGTGATCATCACGATGGCGCAGCCCGCAATGGCGATGCCGTAATACCCCATGCCGGCAGCCAGCCCAAGGCAGGCGGCATTCCACAGGGAAGCGGCAGTGGTAAGGCCGGCAATCTTCTTCTGGGCAATAAAAATAGTGCCGGCCCCCAGGAAGCCGATGCCGCTGACTACCTGGGCGCTGATGCGGCCCATGGTAATGGTGACGCCGGCGTTTGCATGCATAAGGTTCAGGCGCAGGGCATCGGCAACCATAAAGGATTCCATCACTGAAATCAATGCCGCACCCACGCAGACCAGCACGTGCGTCCGCATTCCCGCGGGCCTGTTCTTCCTCTCCCGTTCGATCCCGATCACGCATCCGACCACAACAGCCAGCAGCAAGCGCAGCCCGGCCTCCCACCAAGCCATACCTTTCATTCCCTTCCCATATAACAATAAGATAAGTTTTCATCGAAACAGAACGAGCTTTCATTGCTCTCGGGAATCCTTTTCCCGATTGTTATGTGCATGCAAGTTCTTACTTGTTTCTTACATGCATTATACCATACCTTTACATAAATCACAAGCAGGATACGTTGTTCATAACCAGGAAAAGGGGCCGTCACATTCGTTACATAATTGCATGATCACTTATATGGTCGCATCCGCAGATGCAAAATCCTTCTCTTTTGAATATCAGTATGCGGAATATTCGCTTATTGCGGCAGCCCCTTGCTGTTTTTGCATGGCAGGCTGGCTGCTTTTACAAAAATGACAGCAAACGGCTGACAAACAGAGCATTCAGTGGTATAAAGGTTATGGGGGTGCCGGAGCGGTACTGGCACAGCACGCAGCGGATATAGGCTCTTTGTTTGATGACTGTTATGATGGGCTTCCCGCAGCATATCCTTCCGGGGCTCCTGTAGAGCTGCCGCGCCGGTTGTCTATCACCCGATCCCTTTTATGGACTAATCCAGCGTTCCCGGCTTGCCGCCTACAAATTCCTCCGTCCAGGGGATGCATGATCCCGTATCATTCGTTATTTGTATGAAACAACCTTTTTATCCATGCCAATTCCCGGACGGCGCATATGGAAGGAATCCTCCTCCGCAAAGTTCAGCTTTCCGGCGGGAATTTCCCAGGTCATCCGGCCGATGACCGCCCTATTTCGGCACACAAGCGTCATATATCCATCCTTGTCCACCGGCATGATGGCGGCGTCCGGGCGCTTCACCTACCGGTGCTCCACGGATATGATTTTGCCATCATACACAACCTTCTGGCGGAAGAATACAACAAACGTATACATGGCCCACCATAATGAGGAGGGATTTTACTTATGAAAAAGAATCTCAGTCATACCTTTGGCCGCCGCATACTGTCCCTTGTGATGGTTTTGCTCATGGCCTTCCCATGGGTATCGGCACCCGCCCTGGCTGCTTCCGAATGGAGCGGCCTTGAAATCAGGGTATCATGGACGGATGCTGGCGGTGTCTACCATGAGTCCGAGCTTGCCTCCCCGGTAGATTGGGCGGATGGTAATATCTTCTGGCTTACGGTATCCGGTGATGCCCTGCAAAATCTCCTGACCTTGAAGATCAGCCATCCCAGTTACCCCGGATATAGTTATATCCCCAGCGATGGAACCATTCTGGAGACCGTAACGGGTGCAGAGAATTTGGACAGCGCCGCCGTTTACATCAACATTAATGATGAGAGCGGCAACCCGCTTTCTGATACTTCTTCTGTCATTCGCCTGTACATATCCGCCGGCGCGGCGCCTGAACCTACGCAAAGGCCGCCGGCAGAGGCTGACATCCGGGTGATCTATCAGGGTACTGACGGCATCCCCCTTCGGGAAGACGGTTCCTTCCATGCCGTGGAAGGCCAGCCCAACCGCATCACACCTGAGCAAACCTCCTTCGAAAACGGCTACACCCTGACCGGCGATACCGAGTTCGCCATCACCTTTAATGAAAACGGCCTGCCCAGTACGGACACCGTTACCTTCTTGTACAATCCTCCCGCCGCACCGGCAGAGGCTTATATCCGGGTGATCTATCAGGGTACCGATGGCGCCTCCCTCCGGGAAGACGGTTCCTTCCGCGCCGTAGAAGGCCAGCCAAACCGCATCACCCCTGAGCAAACCGCCTTCGAAAACGGATAAACACTTACAGCCGAGACCCACGAGTGAGGCAGCAATTATGAAAACGG
>JAEWWY010000502.1 GCA_023458835.1 Bacillota bacterium | reverse complement strand
TTTGCGCCCGGCGAAGTGACGGTCAAAAGGGGCGGGCTTGTTTCCCTCCCCTGTGAAAAGGCGCTGGTATGCATAGGCCGCCGGCCCCTGCTGCCCAAGGGAATAGAAAAGATCGGCCCGGAGCTTGCCCGAGGTGCTGTTCTGACAGACGAGCACATGCAGACAAGCGCCTTGAACGTTTACGCCGCGGGGGATGTAAACGGAAAGAGCATGCTGGCGCATACGGCCTACCGCGAGGCGGAGGTGGCCGTCAACCACATGGCGGGAAAAAAGGACGCAATGGATTATTCGGCCATTCCTTCTGTGATCTATACCAACCCCGAGGTCGCCTGCTGCGGGGAAACGCTTGAAACGGCAAAAGCCAAAGGCATCGACGCGGTGGAAAAGAAGGTTCCGCTCAGCTATTCGGGCCGCTACCTGGCCGAAAACGAAGGCGGCGAGGGACTTTTCAAGATGGTGCTGGAAAAGACGGGGAAGGTCCTTGGTATTTCCATGATCGGCAGCCCCGCCAGCGAGATCATCTTCGGCGCGTCGCTCATGCTAAGCCGCGAGCTGCGCGCATCGGACATTCAGCGCGTTGTATTCCCCCATCCCACTGTCAGCGAGATATTCAGAGAAACGATATTTTAGGAGGTGCCCCATGCCGCAGAGCCAGTTTATCCATCCCGCATCCGTACGGTCAAAGGGGGAGCTGAAGCTTCCGAAAATTCCGCTCAACATGTATCACAAAACCATGCAGGAGGAGCGGGAAAGCTTTTCCAATGAGGAGTTAGTGAATATATTCCACGATATGCAGGTCATCCGCGAGTTTGAGACGATGCTCTATTCCGTGCGCACGACCAAGCAATACAACGGCGTGGACTACGTGTATACCGGCCCTGCCCACCTGTACACCGGCCAGGAAGCCGCGGCCGTGGGCATGGCGTATACGCTGGACTTGAATGACGCCATCTTCGGCTCCCACCGGAGCCATGGCGAAGTCCTGGCCCGCGGGTACAGCGCCATCCGGCAGTTGAGTGACACGGAGCTGACCTCAATCATGCAAAGCTTCAACGGCGGCAAAACGCTTGCAGCCATTGAAAAGCGCGCGGGCGGCAATATAAAGCACATGGCGCGGGACTTTTTGCTTTACGGCTTTATGGCGGAGCTTTTTGGCCGGGAAAACGGGTTCACCAAGGGCTTGGGCAACTCCATGCACGTGTTTTTCACGCCGTTTGGAATCTATCCCAACAACGCCATCGTCGGCGGCAGCGCGGGCATCACGGTCGGCGCGGCGCTGTACAAGAAGATCATGCGGGAAAAGGGCATCGTCGTTTGTAATATCGGCGACGGCTCCCTGGGCTGCGGCCCCGTATGGGAGGCCATGAACTACGCTTCCATGGACCAGTTCGCAAAGCTGTGGGACGAACATCACAAAGGCGGCCTGAAGCTTGTATTCAACGTGTTCAACAACGGCTACGGCATGGGCGGGCAGACCGACGGCGAAACGATGGCCTATGGGATCCTGGCCCGGGTAGGCGCGGGCATCAACCCCGATGCGATGCACGCCGAACGGGTGGACGGCTACAACCCCCTGGCCGTGATCGATGCCTACAGGCGCAAGCGCAAGATCCTGGAAAGCGGGCGGGGCCCGGTGCTGCTGGATGTGGTAACCTACCGCTATGCCGGCCACTCGGCCACCGACGCTTCCAGCTACCGCACTCGCGAGGAGATAGAGGCCTGGCAGGGCGTGGACTCCATCAAGGCCTACCGCGCCGAGCTTATGCAGTGCGGCGTTGTGACAGAAGCGGAGCTTTTAAAAATCGAGCAGGACATCAAGGACGATATCACTCAGATCATGAGGATCGCCATTGATCCCGATGTCTCGCCGCGCCTTGATTTGAAGAAGGATCCCGATGCCATACGCGGCTTCATGCTCTCTAACGAGCGCATGGAAAAGTGCGGGGAAGGGGCGCCCGAGGTGCTGATACCACTCTCGGAAAACAGCCGTGTGAAAAAGCTTGCGCAAAAGGAACGCTTTGCCTTTGACAAGGATGGGAACCCGGTCAGCAAGCTCAAGCAGTTTACCCTCCGCGACGCGCTGTTTGAAGCCATCATCGAAAAGTTCTACCAGGATCCCACGCTGATCGCCTTCGGCGAGGACAACCGCGATTGGGGCGGCGCATTCGGCGTGTACGGCGGGCTGACGGAGTCGCTGCCCTATCACCGCTTCTTCAATTCCCCCATCAGCGAAAGCACCATCGTTTCCAGCGCCGTCGGCTACGCGCTGATGGGCGGCCGCGCGATTCCCGAGCTGATGTACTGCGACTTTCTGGGCCGCGCGGGTGACGAGGTATTCAACCAGCTTGCCAAATGGCAGGCCATGAGCGCCGGAGCGCTGAAAATGCCGGTGGTGCTGCGCGTGTCCGTGGGCAGCAAGTACGGCGCGCAGCACGCCCAGGACTGGACGAGTTTGGTCAGCCATATTCCGGGGCTGAAGGTTTGTTTCCCCGTTACGCCCTATGACGCAAAGGGCCTGATGAACGCGGCGCTTGCGGGCAGCGATCCCGTGGTGTTCTTTGAAAGTCAGAAGCTCTATGACATGGGCGAGCAGTTCCATTTGGGCGGCGTGCCCCAGGATTATTACGAGATTCCCATCGGCGAGCCGGACGTAAAGCGCGAAGGGTCAGACCTGACAATTCTTGCTGTGGGAGCGGCGCTGTATGTAGCCATGGACGCGGCCAAGCAGTTGGAGGCCTATGGTATACAGGCCGAAATCATCGACGCCCGCAGCCTGGTGCCCTTCCACTATGAAAAGGTCGTGGAGTCGGTGAAAAAGACGGGGCGGATTGCACTCATCTCCGACGCCTGCGAGCGCGGCAGTCATCTCAATGACTTTGCGCGCAACATTACGGAATTCTGCTTCGGGTATCTGGACGCGCCGCCGGTGGTGGTAGGCGCATCCAACGCCATCAGCCCCTGTCCCGAGCTGGAGCAGTACTACTATCCCCAGGCAAGCTGGCTGCTGTCGGCCATCCATGAAAAACTCCTGCCCCTTCCCGGCTATGTGCCGGAGTTCAATTACCAGACCCTGGAGAAGATGCGCCGGGAGAAGCTGGGGCTGTAGTATGGGCTTGTTTGGGCGGCAGAGCAGGATTTGATCTGCCTATGATGGGCACAGGGAGGCTTCTCCTTGAGGAGAAGCTGTCGCCGAAGGCGGCTGATGAGGTGGCGCTACATTACAACACCTCATCCGGCGCTGTGCGCCGCCTTACCCCAAAGGGGAAGGCTTTGCGCCATCCGGTAACACAATCCAAAGGGGGCGTTGCGTGAGCAAGCCGTATGCATGCGCTTAGCGCAACCGCCCCATCAAATGAGGAGAGAATACGATGCGGGAAAATATGCAGCGGCTGGTAGAACTGTCCCGCCGCTACGGCGGGGATGCGCGCTATGTGCTGGCGGGCGGCGGAAACACATCCTGCAAGGCGGATGGCGTGCTGTACGTGAAGGCGTCGGGCACGCGGCTGTCCACCATCAGCGAAAGCGGCTTTGTGAAAATGGATATGAAAAAGCTGCACGATATGCTTTCAAAAACGTACCCGGACGACGACAAGCTGCGCGAGCAGGCCGCCCTTCATGACATGATGGATGCATGCCTGCCCGGGGAAACCATGCGCCCCAGCGTGGAATGCATGCTGCACGCGCTGTTCCCCCACTCTTTTGTGCTGCACCTGCATCCGGCTTTGGTCAATGGCCTGACCTGCGGCAACAGCGGTGCGGAGGCCTGCGCAAGGCTTTTTGGGGATCAGGCGGTGTGGATCCCCCTGACAAAGCCGGGGTACACCCTGGCCAAAACCTGTCATGAGATGTTTATCCATTACCAGGAAAAGCACGGCAGGATGCCGGACCTGCTGTTCATGCAAAACCACGGGGTCATCGCCGCATCCGACACGGCGGAGGGGCTGGATACGCTGATGGACAGGGTGATGGAAACCATCGGCCAGGCAGCCGGTGCGGAACCGGACCTTTGCCCCATGCAGCCACCGGAGTCAGCCCTGGCGGCCGCACCCGCGCTGCGCATGATGTATGCCAAGGC
>JAEWWY010000501.1 GCA_023458835.1 Bacillota bacterium | reverse complement strand
CCGGATGAAGCAATTCAAAGGTACGGAAGGCTGATGGTTATGAAGGTTCTTTTGTGGGGACACAAAATGTTTACGATTGACTTTTTGTGGGGCTTTGAGCAGGCGGGCTGTCACGCTCTGATCAATGGGGCCGATACGGCGGAGCAGATGCAGGCAATTCTGGAGGAGCATGAGCCTGATTTGCTGATGACCATGGGCGCTCCCTTGGAGCTTAAGCGCAGTGCGCTGGAATATGTGGGAAAACGCCCAAAGTCATCCATGAGATATATCCACTGGGACACGGATGGCATATCCAGCACCTACTACAGGTCCATATCCGGTGACGGCATCGAGATGGATGTGATCTATCTTTCCAAGCCTGACCTGGTTTTGACCATGTGTCCGGAAATGCTGGAATACCTGAAAAAGAAAAACATCCCTTGTGAAATGATGTATTACGCTTACAGCCCCGTATCTCACCGCCCACTTTTGGGGTCCTACAACGGGCTGCATCAGATCAACCTTGTCGGTACCTCCTATGTTGATTTGTACAAGTACAGGCCAAATCACTATCGCTATGCTTCTCTCAAAATTCTTTTAAAGCCCCTTTTGGAAAAAGGGTATGATGTGCATATATACGGTGATGATGGATACAGGCCGCTGGTAAAAACCCTGCTGGATATCGATGCCCCCGAAAGCTCCTTTCACAGATACCTTCCATATGAAATAACATGCGCTGTCTACAACAGTTCTTTTATCAACCTGGTTACGCAGAACCATGACCAGACCATTACCAAACGCACATTCGAAATATTGGGTTCGGGCGCATTCGCCCTCTCCTCCGACAACGCGGCGGTAAAAAAGCTTTTTGTGCCCGGGCGCGATCTTGTGGTATCCTCTTCGCCGGAACAAACGCTGGAGCTTGTTGACCATTATTTGAACAACCCGGATGAGCTGCGAAAAGTGCGGGAAAACGCGCCGATCAGCGTGCAAAACCATACTTATAAGCAGCGGGCAGAGTATGTCCTTGAGCTTGTGAAGAAATATTGGTGATGATTTGGGGCGGCCGATACAGCCGCTGCCCCCTGACACCCATACGTTTTGCACGGGCGTCTTTTTCTGTTTTGAATAGGATGTATCAAGGCCAGGCGCTGCGGCGCCTTGTGCCCATGCAGAGGAAAGCTGGTTACGACAGTGATGTTTGAAGATAAAACGCTGCTCATTACAGGCGGCACGGGGTCTTTTGGCAACGCGGTGCTCAAGCGCTTTTTGTCTACGGATATCCGGGAGATCAGAATATTTTCCCGGGATGAGAAAAAGCAGGATGACATGCGCAAAGCTTACAACAATCCGAAATTGAAATTCTTTGTGGGTGATGTGCGGGATATGCAGAGCCTGCGGGATGCCATGTATGGCGTGGATTATATCTTTCACGCGGCCGCGCTGAAACAGGTGCCAAGCTGCGAGTTCTTTCCGCTGGAGGCGGTGAAAACCAACGTGCTGGGATCGGAGAACGTACTCACCGCGGCGATTGCGGCGGGAGTCAGGAAAATCGTATGCCTTTCCACCGACAAGGCCGTTTATCCCGTGAATGCCATGGGCATATCCAAGGCCCTGATGGAAAAGATTTTTATTTCCAAGTCCAGAACCGTGGATGAAAGCAAGACGCTTATCTGCGGGACCCGCTACGGAAACGTGATGGCCTCCAGGGGCTCGGTGATCCCGCTGTTCATACAGCAGATCAAGAGCGGACAGCCCATTACCATCACCGATCCCGGTATGACACGGTTTCTGATGGATTTGTCGGAGGCCATAGATTTGGTGGTATTCGCGTTTGAAAACGCCCGCACCGGCGACCTGATGGTCAAAAAGGCTCCCGCCTGCAAGATGGGTGATCTGGCCGGGGCGCTCAAGGCGCTTTTTCATGCGGACAATCCGCTGCAGGTGATCGGGGTCCGGCTGGGGGAGAAGATACACGAAACGCTTTTGACCAGGGAAGAAAGCGCCACTGCGGCAGACATGGGAGATTTCTTCAGGATTCCGGCGGGCGCAGGCGGGCTGGATTACGCCAAATATATCAGCAGCGGCAACCAAACCATCGACTCCACCATGGAGTACACATCCGGCAATACCCATCAATTGAGCGAACGGGAACTGAAGGAGAAATTGCTGCGCTGTGAATATGTATCCGAAGAATTAAGGATGTGGAATAACAAATGAGGCTGATCCACACGCTTTTGTTTTTGCTTAGGGATGACAGGCTCGCCGATGATTTGATCCTGGCAAATGAATGCTTGAAGTCACTGGAAGGAAGTATCTATAAAACGGTAGTTGTTTTTAACCAGGGTATATTTTCGGGCGGGAAGCTGAAAGAGTACCTGGGTCAGTTTGCCTTGGATTTTCATGTAATCGGCGAAGGTGTCAACGTAGGCACGGCCGCCGGCCGGCAGCGCTGTTTTGAATATGTGTGGGAGAACTTTCCGGATTGCGGCTATATCAGCGAACTCCACCTGGATATGGTCTTCCCCGGGCGCTGGGAGGAGGCTTTGATCGATTACCTTGATGCCCATGATGAGCCCATGGTGAGCTGCGGGATCATAGATAAGCAGGGCAATATGCCATTTATCAATAAATCCGCGGTGCTGCCGCAGGATA
>JAEWWY010000500.1 GCA_023458835.1 Bacillota bacterium | reverse complement strand
GCATGGAATCCGGGATGGGGCCCGGCATGCGGCCGGTAAAGCCGGTGACCAGGTCCGTGCCGAAGAGATGGGCATTATCGATGAGCCTTTCCCAACTGGCCAGCGAGTCGCTGTCGTCGCCCTCGCCGGTGAGGGGGTTTCCAAATACGGTGATGCAGGAAATGATCGCGCCGCTTTTGGCAATACTTTCCCGCACCCGCTTGGCCAGGTCGGTGAGGTCGATCCCGCCGGTGGTTTTCCAGAAGGTGATATCAAAGGATTCGAAGCCGTGGGGCAGGATTTGGGGGATGAGCTTTATGGCGTCCGGGCCGTTGACACAGGTACCGATTCTGATGTTCTCCATGTTTGCTTCCTCCTTGTTTTTGCTGATGACCCATGGTGTGGCTGATGACGCGGTGTACAAAGCATGTCTTTCGTTTTCCGCGCCGCCGGAAGGGGCGGCGGGAAATGTGAACCATATTGCGGTTACCGGAGCGGAGGCCAGGCTGCGCCGCGCCTGGGGCCATGGGCGCCGCAAGGGTTTACCTGCTGTTCCTTCCACATTGTTGAATGCCGAAAAACAGGCTTTGTATCTTGACCTCCATGGTATTCCGGAACGCTGCCGGATGCTTGCATTAAGTTGCCGAATAATGATACTATATTGCGGTGGAGGTGGGGGCCGTGCATGGGGAAATGAAGCTTTACGAGGCGAGGCGGGAAAGGAATCCGGCCTTCCCGTTTTACATGTACAAACTTGAGTGCAGGGAAGGCGCCAGCGTCATCTATGCCCACTGGCATGAGGAAGTGGAGATTTTATACGCCGCCTGCAGCGGTTCCATCACCGTGGAAGGCACGGCCGCCGACTTTGCGCAAAACGACATCATTTTTGTCAACAAGGGGCGGCTGCACCACGCGGGCTCGGCTTCCAAAGGGCTGCTGTACGTCCTGGTGTTTGATTACGACTGCCTGGAGTTTCGCGGCGGCGACTTCTGCCAAACGAACATCATCGAGCGGCTGAAGGACGGCCGCCTGTTTTTCCCCCTGCGCATCAGCGAAACCGACGAATTGCACGCGCCTGTAAGGGACTGCCTGCTGGAAATGGTGCACCTGTATTCCGGCGGCACGCCCGGCCGGGAGCTCAAAATCAAGTGCTGCCTGTACGAGATCATTTTCCTGCTGTATTCCGCCGGCAGGCTGAGCGCCGGCGGGAAGGCGGAGCCCGCCTGTGACGGCAATCAGCTTTCCTACGTCAAGGCCGCCATCCGTTACATGGAGGAGAATCATCCCGCCCAACTGACCGTGGATGATATCGCCAGGAGCGTTTCCATCAGCAAATACCACTTCATTAAAACCTTCCGGCAAATCACCGGCATGACCCCCATCCACTACCTGCGGGACCTGAGGATCGAAAAATCCGTGGTCCTGCTCAAGGCGGGGCATTCCATCACCCAAACGGCCTATGCCTGCGGCTTCAACAACCTGAGCTACTATATACGGGCCTTCAGGCAGCGGCACGGGGTATCGCCCCGGGCCTTTCAAAAGCAGGAGGGATGAGCCGCTTTACAGGGGAACCGGTACGGCTTGCGCCGTTGTGTTGAGCAGCACCACCGGAACCGTCATGGCGGAGGCCCTGTTTTCGCAGGTGAGCTCCAGCGCGAAGCGGTTGACGGGCCGCGGCACCCGCTCTATGCTCATGGTGAATTCCATTGCCGTCTCGCCGCTGTCCGCCCCAAGGGGCAGCGGGATGTGCGCCTTCCCCTCGGTTCCGGGAAGGATGAAAAAACCCTCCTCCGAAATCCAGCGCAGGTTAAACAGCTCGGAGGTTCTGCCCGTGTTTTTTACCACCGCGCGTATGCGGGTGGGAAGGCCGCCCCGGATCACCGGCCCGTCCGGGTATTCCACGCGGACATCGAAGGAGCCGAAGCGGTATACAGGGCCGCGCATATTCTCGTAGATCCTGCGGAAACCGGCGCCGGCGTAAAGGGATTGAGCTGTATCGGTAATGAACCCGCTATCCTGATCCGCTTCAAAGGGGAGCTTGTTGCGCAGCAGCACCTGATACATCATTTTGGTGGTGCGCTCGGTCAGCTCCTCAATATTTTGAGGAAGGTGGCTGCCATAGCCCCCCAGCTCCCCCAGGTTGAGGCAGGCCGTCACGATCCTGCTGCCGATGGGTTTCTTCCATTCATCGGGGATGGCATCCACGCCGTGGATGATGCCGTACAGGGCGCCGTAGGTGGCCGCGGTGCAGTCCGTATCCTCGCCGCAGTTGACGGCGATGCGCAGGGAGGCGGTGAAATCCCCATCGCCATACAGCAGGGCAAGGATGATGATGCCGATGTTGGACGGGGCGTCCCAGCCAAAAGGCCCGTCGGCGAAGCCCTTTTCCATGTCCTCCGGGGACACCTTCATGCCCAGCCCCCGGTAATGCCGCAGCATTTCATCCCGCGCTTCCTTCCAGCTTCTTCCGGACCGGTGCGATTCCCTGGCGTTTTCAACAGCCCCCGCGATGGCGCAGCTTGCCGGGATGTAGGACAGGCCGATATCGATCAGGCGCTGGATATCATTTTCCACGAAGGCCGCGCTTTGCAGGGCGGCGCAGAAAACCTCGGCGTATACGCCTTCGCCGTCGCCATGGTCGATGATGGCGTCTTCAAAAGCGAATCTCGCGGCCAGCTCCGGATGGCCCGGCGCCACGCAGGCCCATATTTCCGAGCGGATGAAGGCCCCGCAGCTATCCTTGTAGTTGTTCCCATAGCTGCCGCTTAAGGGGGGGACCAGGCCGGAGCGCATGTTCAGCTTCGCCCTTCCGTATTCCGCCCAGTGGGGCGTTACCAGCAGCATCCAGTATTCTCCCAGCAGCTTCGCGTCGATGTCAACGCCCTTGTCCTCCATGGCGATCAGCCAGGCAAGCTGGATATCCAGGTCGTCGTTGGGCAGCGGGTTCCCGCCAAAATCCTGCAGATAAAACGCGGCGTCGTTCACCTGGCGCAGCCATTCATACGGCGCGCCGAAGGTTCCGCCGATGTTTTTGCCCATCCAGCAGCCCAGCACCTTGTTTTTGTAATCCTGCTTCGACAGTTTCATTTGCGGCAGCCTCCCCATGTTCAATCATTGATACCACCATCCGGCCCCTCATTCCGGCTGAATGGCCGGGAAACGGATTTCCACGGTGGTGCCCTGCCCAAGGTTGCTTTGGCAGCGCAGCCCGTAGGCGTTTCCGTAAAAAAGCTGGAGCCTGTTGTTGACATTGGCTACGCCGTAGCCGTGGGCTTCCGCCGCGCCGTCTCCAAAGAACCTTTCCACCGTTTCGGCGTCCATCCCCACCCCGTCGTCCGTGACGCTCAATACCAGCGCCTCATCCCTTCTCTCCCCTTTGATCGTAATCGTGCCGGTCTGGGAATCCTTTTCGAAAATGCCGTGGATGATGGCGTTTTCCACAATGGGCTGAAGGATCAGGTTCAGTATGCTGAACTGGTACAGCCCGGCGTCCACATCCACAACCAGGGTGATCCTGTTCTTGAACCTGAAATTTTGCAGGCTGACATAGGTTTGAATGTGCTCCACCGCGTCCCGGACGGTCACCGAGTCCTTTCCCTTGTTCAGGCTCAGCTTGTAGTATTTTGCCAGGTCCTGCACCACATTGGATATTTCGGGAGCGCTGTTGCGCAAGGCCATCCAGTTGATAAGCTCCAGCGTGTTGTACAGAAAATGCGGGTCTATCTGCGCCTGCAAGGCTTTCAACTCGGCATTTTTCACATCGCGGCCCAGCTTGTACTGCATTTCGGAAAACTGCCGGATCCTGCCGATCATATAATTGTAATTCTTAATGAGCATGGCGATTTCATCGGTGCCCTCCACCTCCATGGTTTCCGGCAGCGCCTGGCCGCGTATGGTCATCATTTTTTTGGACAGGTGATTGATCCGCCTGGTAATGGTATGGGAGGAGACGATGGAAAACACAAAGGCGATCAGCACAAGCGCGATCAGCACGGGCAAGGTTGCGCTTATGATCTGCCAGCCCGCAATTTGCACATCGGCGTAAGGCAGCAGTGAGACCAGGGTCCAGTCGGTGTGCTCAATGGGTACCGCGCACACCAGCATTTCCGTTTTCTCAAGCAGGGCACTCCGCCATGATTCCGTATCGCGGGATACATGCTTGGCCAAATCCAGATGGGCACTCAGGCTTTGGGCGCGTTCCTCGTCGGAGGAGGCCATGATGATCCCGCCGGAATTGACGAGATAGGCGACGCCATCGCCGGTGGCCACCGCATTTTGGACGATTCCGTCAATGTCGCTCTGCAGGATGTCTATCTTCAAAATGCCGATG
>JAEWWY010000499.1 GCA_023458835.1 Bacillota bacterium | reverse complement strand
GTGCACGCCCCAGTCCATCATCATCCCGCCGCCGTGCTCGGGCAGCGCCCGCCAGCCAAAGCACACGCCTCTCTGGCCAAATACCTTTGATTCGATGGTCGTAGGGGAGCCTATCTCCCTGCTTTCTACCACCTTTTTGACGGTCAAAAAGTCCCTGTCCCAGCGCCGGTTCTGGTGTACCGTGAACTGTTTTCCGCTTTTTACCGCGGCACATATCACTTCCTCCAGTTCATCGGTGTTCATGGTGACGGGCTTTTCGCACATCACGTGCTTCCCCTTTTTAAGGGCCGCGATGGCGTAGGCCGCGTGGCTGTCGTTGGGCGTACAAATAAGTACTAGACTGATGGTAGGGTCATCGAGCAGGTCTTCGACGGTTTCGTAGGCTGTCAGCTCCTCGGCAATGGCCTCGGCCAGCTTGTTGGGGTCGGTATCAAAGACCCCCGTGAGATTGAACTCTTGCGTCGCCGCAAGTTTGCGCTGGTGGTACCGCCCCATATAGCCGTAGCCTATAATCGCTGCGTTGATGACTTTGTCCATACCCTACGTTCCTTCTCTCTTCGCTTACGTATTCAAACCGCCATCCAAAAGGGCCGGGGTATTACATTCAATGGCTTAACCCGCCCAATACGATGCGGACGGTTTTGAATATCAGCTTCATATCCAATAAGAAGCTTTGTTCCCGTATATACTTCATGTCCAGTCCAAAACATATCTTAAAGTCAAAGTCGTACCGGTCAGGCGCGACCTGGTAATAGCACGTTAGGCCCGGCGTCACGACAAACCTCTGTTTTTGTTCTTGGGTATATTGCTCAACTTCGTAGGATACGGTGGGCCTTGGCCCCACAAGGCTCATTTGGCCCGCTAAAACGTTGAACAGTTGGGGCAGCTCGTCGATGCTTGTGCTCCTGATGATCTTGCCGATACGGGTTATCCGTGGATCATTTTTCATCTTGAATATGGCGCCCGACATCTCGTTTTGCGACAGGAGATCTTTTATCCGTTTGTCGGCGTCCTTGTGCATACTGCGGAACTTGAGCATCTTAAAGATCTTTAGGTTTTTGCCTACCCGCTTTGACACATAGATAGGCCCCGCATGGGGGTCGTCGATAATAATGGCCAACGTCACCGCCAGCAGCACCGGTGAAAGGAGTATGATGGCGATGAGGGCAGCCAAAAAATCAAACGCTCTCTTGCCGGCTAAATAGATGAAGGAATGGTTACCAAGGGGTTCATCGTATGCAAAACCCGGTACTGTTGTTGTGATCACAGGCGCGGTTGTTACTTTGATGGTCTCCAACTCCATAAGGCCGTTTCCTCCATACCAAAAAATCCCCCGGTCGTTATCCGGGGGCGCGGGGACCGAGATCCCGCGTTGTTCGAACATGATATCCTCGTCCTCAGGTTTTACAGATCAAAGTCCATCCCACCCGGTGGGGGGCCGATGAAGCCAAACTCCATCAGAGCGCGCTTGTGCTGCTTTTTGATCCCAATCAGGATGCCGCATTGGTCCTTGATGAACCCATCTGCTATCCGGACGTGATCTCCTTCGCGCACCGCGCATGACCGGCCTATCACGTCATCCGTTGCTATTGTCTGCTGACGCAACCCATACAAAGTCCATCCAGACACTGCGGGTAACACCTTCAAAGCTGAACTCGATATTGGCTCGTTTCCTCTGCTTGTTGACTCTTTTGATAATGCCGCCCAGATCCTTCATGGGGCCGTCCACCACAACGATATGATCGCCTTCCCGCAGCGCTCTGGATTCCCTGATCACACCACCGTATTGAAGGAACCAGCGGGCGACCTCCGCGTCGCGGCCATATAACCGCCGCTGTCCTGCGCCATAAGCCAATAGCCTTCGCATGTGATGCACACCGGTAAACGCCGGTAGGGCACTTTCATCATCTGCATATAGAAAAACATAGCCAGGAAACATGATCTGTTCTTTACGAGTCGCCATACTCCCCTTCCATTCTACCCTGACAAGTGTTGGGGTCAGTGCTGTAAGCCCGGTTTCCGTTTGTATCTGGCGGGCAACGCCTGCCTCCCTCCCGATGGCGCATTGCAGGCAATAGCTTTGACAGCAAGCTTCCATCGCAAGACCCCCTTTCAGACAGATCAGAGCTCGGAATGGCAACTAGATCCAGAGTCAAAAAAAGCACATAGCTTCGCCCCTTCTGCCTCCCGAGGGAGGACAAACAGGATAGGGAAACAATGTGCGCCGCCGCTGCCGTCAGACAAACCGTGCTGGCCGGCCCGTTGTAGCGTTTGTACTATGGAAGGGATGGCAAGCTGATGGCGTTCCTGGAGGAAATGCCCTCCTTGGGCAAACGTCCCTGCAGCTTGCGCAAAGCTGCCTGCAATTGCCTGTAATCGTCCGGCCGATGCGCATCGGAGGCAATGTAATCCGTCCACCCAATGCGCAGGAGCTTTCCCGCAGTTCGCCGTTCCATGCTCCAGGGAGGCTTGAGGAACGCCGGCGCATCGATCTGGATTTTACATCCATACCTTCTCATTTTTCCAGCCATCTCCGGATGTTCCTGGATATACACATATCGTTCCGGGTGTGCGATCACCGGCACAATGCCCTCTTTGGCTAATCCCCCCAGTACACGGTTCCATTGGGGAAACAGGCGGACATTGTCCAATTCCAGCAGCAAGAGATTCGTTCCGGAAATGCAATAGCGGCCAACCTCCGAACAAGGCAAGTCCAAAAGCACCTTGTAAGAAACCTCATATCCCTTCAGCAGATGAATTCCGGCTGCGTATGCATGGGGCTTGAGCCAGCAATAGGCATCCGCGATACGCGGAAGATCCTCCTTCGGTTTCCTAAGATGCGGCGTGGCTACCAGTACATCTATACCGGCGTCACGTGCCGCCTTCAGCATCTGCAGCGATTGCCTGTGAGACCTGGCGCCATCGTCCACCCCCGGAAGGATATGTGCATGAATATCCAGCATGTACGCACCTCTTCGCCGAGTCCTCACGCCTCATGCGCAGCTTTTTTGAAAGGGATGCCCCCTCCCTTCTTTTCTGCGCCGTAGCCGTACTTCTTTCCATAATAATGCCGGTGGGCTTTGGAGTGGTTTACATAGTTCAGCGCTGCTCCGAGGATGTTGGCATTGGCTTTATGAAGCTGCTCCACCGCATCCCGGATGACATCCCGATCACCCATACCGCTGCCTATCACCAGCAACGTCGCATCCATTTTATTGGCAAGCTCCGCCGCGTCAATGAACAGACCCAGGGGCGGCGTATCGAAAAGGATCAGGTCATATACCCGCTTGGTGGTATCCAGAAACCTTTCGAACACCTCCAGATTGACAATTTGGGAAACAGTGGCCAAGCGATGGCGGGAATCAATAAAATGGATATGGGGGTTGCTCGTTTTGCATATGATCTCCTCCAGCCTTGAATGGCCCACCATATAATCGAAAAGGTCATTGCGCCCCCGGGTCCCCAAATATTGTCCGATGCTGGGGTGGCGCATATCCATATCTACCGCAAGCACGCGCTTGCCCAGATCCGCAAACGACTCTGCCAGAAGCAGCAGCAGAGAACTCTTCCCCTCATCCGCAACGCTGGAGGTGATGAGCAATGTCTGGGCAGGATGTGCAATGGCGGCGAACTGGATATTTGTCGCCAACGTTCTTATGTTTTCTTTTGTGATCATAGATATATCCCTGGAAAGCATATCGCCCGGCAGGCGCTTGTGCAAAAACTGTCCGGTGTCCTTCCTGTAATTTTGAATGCTGGCCAGTACCGGAAGGCCCAGCGTGCTCTCCACCGCGTCCGCAGAACGGAGGGTAGTGTTCAGCATCTCCACGGCCAACGCCGTTCCTATCGCCAGCACAAGGCTCACTGCGCCGGCCAGCAGCGTATTCTTCATGCGGGCCGGGCCTGAGGGGGCATCCGGCGCGACCGCTCCCGACGCAATTTTGATGGCATTGATTTTCATTTCCTCGCGGACGTATTCTATGAACACCTGGCTTACAGTGTTGGCAACCCGCACGCTCATCTCCTTATCTTTATCCGTGGCCGAGATGCTCAGAAGGCGGGTGCTGGCAATGGCCTCAATCTCAATAGCGGTATCAAAAGGGTCACCCTTCTGAATCCCCAAACGGTCAAGCGTTTTTTTCGTAATGGCCTGGGTATTTAACAATTCCTTAAAATCTGCGGCAAACCGCTCGCTTTCATAGGTATCGAATCTGATGTCACCCGCACCGCCCTCATAATACAGCAGTACATGCAGTATAGCCTGAGCAGTATACACATCCGGCTGGCGCTGATAATAAAAACCTGCGGCAGCCGTCACAAGTATGCAGAAAGCGGCGATCATCCACCATCGTTTTTTGAGGATTTTCAGGATATCCTTGATCGTCAGTTCCTGCATGTTTTCACTCCCTGTACCCATCTTTCAATCCATGTGGGAGAAAATGGGCCTGTCCGTAGCGGCGTTATGATCAGTATAGTTTATTTCCGAATTCTGGCAAGGGAAGAAGATTGGCTGTTTTTGGCTGCTTATGGATTATTGCTTGAAGTTGCTGCGCTTTCACCTACTATGTGTAAACACCCCCTGGTATCATCATCCAGGGCGAAACATCCATTCATCCTGCCTAATAAAAGCAATATATATCCTGCTGGAGTCTCTCAGATCAGTTGCGCCGGGACAGGCAGGCAAAAAAATCCCCTGCAAGGCTGGAGGGCATTTGCAGGGGGCATAGTACTCTTGGCGTCTTTGGGGATATCAAAGTCAAACAAAAACGTACCGTGCCGGATTACATACATCCAAGCGGATACGCTTACCGGAAATTCACATCAATCTCATTGATCATACGGTCAGCATACCAATATTGCCCGGTACCCCATACAGGCTTTTCCGCATCTTTGAACAGGCCGACCAACGCATCGCCCTGCTTGCGAAGCTCTTTGGCAGCGCCGGCCATGCGCTTTGTATCGCTTTGGGACATGGAATCAGCCGCTGTATCAAATGCTTCCGCCGTTTGCGCATAAACCGAGTCGAACGCGGCCAAGGCCTCCTTTTGTTCGGCGCTCATGGATGCTTCCCCATGGCCGCCTATGCTGTCCCGCATAAGCTTGGCAACAGACAGATACCGGACAACTGCAAAGCCATCCTTCACCAGCCATTTGGTATACGCATACGAAACATATTTCAGTTCGGGAACCTCTACGCCATAAACAGTCCGGATGACCTCCCTGCGATGATCCTGGTCGGTAAAGGTAAAATTCCAGCCATAAAGCGCGGAGCGGTACTTCCCGGTGATCACATGGGAACCGATTGCATCAAAATCAACCTGCATGGCAAGCGGGAGAAAGGTTACCATTTCGCCTATGCTCATGTTGGTAAAGAAACCGTTCTCCAAATGCTGCATGGCAGATATGACGCTTGTCAGATGGCTCTTGTCGTTCATCACCTTTTTGATAATGGCCATAATCAGATCCCGCTGCCTGGATGTACGGCCAATATCGTTGGCATTCTCCGTGGCGTTTCGCCTGGCGCGCAAATAATCCAGGATCCCCTTGCCGTTCAAATGCTGCAATCCCTTATGATATTTTCCGTAATCCCCTGTATAGCTCATCTCCAGTTCAAAGTCCACACCGCCGATGGCATCGCCAATGGCTGCCATTGCTTCCATTTCCACAGCGCAGTAATAATCAATCCTGATGCCGCCAAGCACCCAGGCCGCCGCCTCACATACCTTTTGGAAGCCTTGTTCCGTTTTTCCGCCGCCGCAGTTGATGGCTGCATTCAGCTTGTAAATCCCTTTGACTCCAGGGACATAGGTAAGGGTATCCCTCGGCAGGGAAACAAGGTCGATTTTCTTCTCATCGAAGTTCACCGCCGCCACAAGAATGGCGTCCGTGTGATAGTCATTGCCCCTTGCCGCGGAAGCGTCGCTTTTGTCTATCCCAAGCAAAAGAATGCTTTTGATGTTCCTGTCCAGCGTTACATAGGCTGAAATCGGCTGAGGGTCGATCAGTGGATTATGGCGGCCCCCTGTTTGGGCAAAAGCCGGCGATATATGCATCAGCATAAAGCAAAGGAGTATGGCAGTCGCCTTGATGATCTTTTTCATATCTGTCGAACCTTCCTGAAAAGGTATTGAAGCATTCATGCCCCGATCTGGTCAGTTGTCTTTCCCGCAGCAGTGCTTATATTTCTTGCCGCTGCCGCACGGGCACAGCCCGTTGCGGCTAATCTTCTTCTCCGGCTCGTTGGATGGCTGTGTCTTTGTGAAGGCCCCGGGTTTGATCCTTTCCGCCCCACCCGGATAACCGGCGTGCATTTTATCGATATTGACACTCCGCACCGCACCCGCGGTGCCGGAATCCGGCCGGATGGGACGGGGCGGCCCGTACTTGTGAATGATCTCGTTGGGCGTATGCCCCCGGTGGACCGCCATACGGGTATTGTTGGCCATGTTTGTGTACAGCGTTATGAACGCCTGCACATCCGCGGGCTTTGCAAACGTCAGGCCCATGCGCCGTAAATCATTCATGATGTACTCCAGGTCTCTTTCAGCCATACAGGCATGTAGCTGCAACTCATCCGCAATGTCATCGGCGCGATCCCGCGGCAGCATCATCTGATCCTGCAAAAAACGCCAAAGCGCCATGAACTCGGCATTTTTCTCAAAATAGTTGAAGTCTGAGTACCGCAGCAGCACCTGCTTGCCGGGCATAAAATAAGGTTTCCCCTCCTGCTCAGCCTTTGATTCCTCATAATCATCATCGTCTATCGTCAGGCTTTCCTCAACGATCTCCCGGTCAAGCGGCATGGATGTCTGCTTTATGTCCAGATACAGGTCGTCTCGGCCAAGAATGGAATAGCTATGCTGCTCATGGCGGGCAATCTCGGCAAATTCAATGAAATCCTTTTCCTCAATCGGCAGGTTTTGCTTGTTGTAGATTTCCAGCGCCTTGCGCAGGGGCAATATGCCGTACAGATTTGAGAAGGCATCGAAATACCGGTGCAGCAACTGCACGGTCTCCTTGGGCAGCTTGAGCGCCCTGTACATCTTTGCAAGCGTCCGCTGGGGATAAATTTCCGGAAAGACCCACTGCCCCTCTTCTTCATCCTCTTCATCCGCACTGGGGTACTGGGGGGGCGCGCTGCCCACGCTTCTTACGCCCTGCGGCGCATTCGTAACCTCAGAAAGCAGCTTGAGCACCTTGCATTGAAAGGTCCATTCATCCCCGAAGTCAAATACGTACTTAAACTGTTTTCCCGGGCATAATCCGGTATCAGACAGCGCAAGGTTCTCTGTAGAGCGCCCGGTTTTCTCCATACCTTTTACAAAATAACTGTCCGCGCGGCTCCATGAGCGGTTGTCCATGAAAAACGCATGGGCGTGGTCATCGTCAAAGCCAAAAGCATCCAGGATGGCCTTGTGCAGATCCAACAGCGTATCACCCGCGGAGATCCGGATATGCCGGTAACAGCCCGTCATTAGCGATACGCTGATGACATAGCTTTCCTGCGAACGCTTTTTTTCCTTCTTCCTGGGGCGTGCGGCCGCCTTTCCGGAAGGCGCCGCTTTCCCGCCGGCCAAAAAGCGGCGGAGCCTGTCAGCGGTTGCAGCGGAGAGCACATCGGCCTGCTGCAAAAGCTCCGCCAATTGCTGTCTCACCTCGCCGGGGAGATCATCCGAACCAGCCGTGTCCATCAAATCGTTCAGTATCCTATCAGTGTCCGGCGCCTTGGCGCCTTCCATGGATTGCGCAAGGCTCTCCTCCGCGTCTTCCAGGAAGGGCAGATTGTCTTCCACCGTGATCCGAATGCCCAGTTGCTCCCCGATACCGGCAAGCAGCGCGCGGGTGCGTTCATCGCGGACGAGCACCTCTGCGGGAACACTGTTCTCCGTGATCCCCTCTACAAAACCATTCATCAGGTCCTTTGTGTAATCCTCCGGATCGCCTGCCATGCCAAGGTGAAGCACCATGCCGCTCTCATGGTCCATCATAAGCAGCATATAAGGAAAATACGGCGCGCTCCTGGGCTCCAAAACAAAACCGTCCGCATTCGTTTCGCCGGCCGCCGTAGGCTTGGGAAGCATGATCATCTCGCATTCCCACACGCCGCGCTTTTTTTGCTTTTTCAGCTTCATGGCCGCAAGGTCATCCGCAAGCCTGGGCGATGGAAATACCTGCGCGGCCGGCTCCGGCAACAGGATTTTGTCCCACTCAAACGTTCCATCCGCCTTGGGTGAAAGAAGCGGTATCTCACGGTCAAACGGCGCACCCTCCGAAAAGCCAAGCTCCTCCTTCGATGCACCGGGTTCGGGCGCGTGAAATAAATCCTGCTGCACGGCCGCGCCTTTCAGCTTGCGCGCTACCTCCAGCCCCGCCAAAAGCCCCTGGCGGAGATATTCCTGGTCTTGATCATCCTCCAGGTACCAAGGGACAAAACGCGGCCTGATACGCTGGAACATGGGGCAGGCATTCTTCCCCCGAAGCGTCAGGCCGTGCGCATTGATCTCTTCCAGGTCGCGCTCTCTAAGATCCTCCTTGTTTTCAAAAGAGCACATGATGCAGTTCTGGCTCATCATGCGTTCCGTGCGTTCCAGCTCGCTCAGCCTCTTTGTCACCTGCCCCAGCAGCCGGTAGGAATCCAGCCCGGCGATTCCCATATAG
>JAEWWY010000498.1 GCA_023458835.1 Bacillota bacterium | reverse complement strand
TTACTACTAAAATATTAAAATGGGGATCCCAACGGGGCTTGGCCCCTTTGGCAGGGGGGCCGGGGGCGGCGCCCCCGGCTACAGCTTGTTCATGCCGTTGATATAGGCCAGGATACTGGCTTCCACGATATCGGTGGAAAGGCCCCGGCCGGTGACCACCCGGTCGCCGCAGCGGATCTTCACAATGGCTTCACCCTGGGCATCCTTGCCTTCGGAGATGGTCTGGATGGCGTAATCCTCCAGGGAGTGGGACGCTGCGGGGATCAATTTGTCCACGGCGTTGAAGGCGGCATCGATGGGGCCGTCCCCGATGGCCACTTCCTCCGTGCGCTCCCCGTCGTGCAGAATGCTCACCACCGCGTTGGAGGTGACATAGTTGCCGCTGTTGACGGTAAAGCGCTCCAGGCGGTAACCGGTGCCCGCCCCGGTATCGGCGAACCGGTGCACCGCCAGCGCTTCCAGATCGTAATCGGTGATAACTTTTTTGCGGTCGCACAAATCCTTGAACCTGGCAAAAAGCTGGTCCAGCTCCTCTTTGCCCAGTTGGTAGCCCAGCGCGCCCAGGCGCTCTTCCACGGCGTGGCGGCCGCTGTGCTTGCCCAGCACCATACGGTTTTGCATCAGGCCGATGGATTCGGGCGTCATGATCTCATAGGTCAGGCGGTTGGCCATCACGCCGTGCTGGTGTATGCCGGCCTCATGGGCGAAGGCGTTTTGCCCCACCACCGCCTTGTTCATGGGGGCGTTGGTGCCCAGGATGCTGTACACCAGGCGGCTCAGAGGCGAAATGCGGGTGGTATCCACGCCGCATTCAAAGGGATACAAATCCCTGCGGGTATGCATGGCCATCACGATCTCTTCCAGCGCGGCGTTGCCCGCACGCTCGCCAATGCCGTTGACGGTGCACTCCACCTGGGTGGCGCCCGCCCTTACCGCCGCCAGAGAGTTGGCTGCCGCCAGGCCCAGGTCGTTATGGCAGTGAACGGAGAGCGTCACCTTGTCGATGTTCTCCACATGCTTTTGAAGATAGGCGATCATCTCCGCCATTTCGTTGGGCATGGCATAGCCCACCGTGTCGGGGACATTGATGATGGAGGCCCCGGCGCGGATGGCGGCATCCACCGCCTTGGCCAAAAAGGCCAGGCCGGAGCGCGTGGCATCCTCGGCGGAAAACTCCACCTGGGGGCAAAGGTTCCGGGCATAGGCCACCATGGAGGAGATGGTATCCAGCACTTCCTGTTCCGACATTTTCAATTTGTACTGCATATGGGTGGGCGACGTGGCCAGAAAGGTGTGGATAAGGGGCGATCTTGCCTCCTTCACCGCATTCCAGGCCGCGTCAATGTCCTTTTTCGTGGCCCGGGACAGGCTTGCCACGGTGCAGTTTTTGATGGTCCTGGCAACGGTCTGCACCGATTCAAAGTCTCCCTGGGAGGCGATGGCAAAGCCCGCCTCGATCACGTCTACCTTCATGCGCTCCAGCGCCTGGGCAATTTCTATCTTCTCCGCCAAATCCATGCTGCAGCCGGGAGCCTGCTCCCCATCCCGCAGCGTCGTATCAAATATCTTTACCTGCTTCATATGTTTCCGCTCCTTCTTTCAATACGGCGCCCTGATCCGCCGAGGATACCATGGCCGCGTAGCGCTTTAGGTAGCCCGACAGCGGAGCGCGCTTGGGAGCTTCAAAGGAAGCACGCCGTACAGCGATTTCCGCCTCGGGCAGGCTAAGGTGCAAACGCTTGCCAGGGATGTCGATCTCGATCAGGTCGCCCTCCTGAACAAGGGCGATGAGCCCGCCCGCGGCGGCCTCGGGAGAAATATGGCCGATGGCCGCGCCCCGGGTCGCCCCGGAAAACCGGCCGTCGGTGATGAGTGCTACGGATGTATCCAGGCCCATGCCGGCAATGGCGGAGGTGGGCGAAAGCATTTCCCGCATGCCGGGGCCGCCGGAGGGGCCCTCATAGCGGATGACTACCACATCGCCTTCCTTGATGTTGCCCGCGTAGATGGCCTTGACGGCTTTTTCCTCCCCGTCAAACACCCGGGCGGGGCCGGTGTGGCGCAGCATTTCCGGGGCCACGGCGCTTTGCTTTACCACCGCGCCGCCCTCACAGAGGTTGCCAAAGAGCACGGCCAGCCCGCCGGCCGAGGCGTAGGGGCTTTCCCAGGGCCTGATCACCTGGGCGTCCAGCACCTTTACGCCAATGAGATTCTCCTCCACGGTCTTCCCGGTGACGGTATCGCAATTGCCGTTTAAAAGGCCCATCTTGTGCAGCTCCCCCATCACAGCCGGGATGCCCCCGGCCTGGTGCAGGTCCTGCACATGGTGCTTGCCTGCCGGGGCCAGCTTGCACAGGTTGGGCGTCTTTTGGCTGATCTCGTTGATTTTCGAAAGCGGGAAAGGCGCGCCGGCTTCCTTGGCAATGGCGGTCAAATGCAGCGCGGTATTGGTGGAGCAGCCCAGGGCCATATCCACCACCAGCGCGTTTTCAATGGACTTTTCATTCAGGATGTCCCGGGCGCACAAGTTCTTCTCCAGCAGCTCCATGATCTTGACGCCGGCTTCCTTGGCCAGGCGCGTCCGGGCCGCATACGCCGCCGGGATGGTGCCATTACCAGGCAGCGCCAGGCCCATCACCTCGGTCAGGCAATTCATGGAGTTGGCGGTGAACATGCCGGAGCAGGAGCCGCAGCCGGGGCAGGCCTCGTTTTCGATGCAAGCCAAATCCTCTTCCCCGATGTTCCCGGCCATATACGACCCCACCGCCTCGAAGGCGCTGTTGAGGTCCTTGCCGCTTAATGAGAGCATGGGTCCGCCGGACACAAAGATGCTGGGCAGGTTCAGCCGGGCCGCCGCCATGAGCATTCCAGGCACCACCTTGTCGCAGTTGGGGATGAACACCAGCGCGTCAAAGGCATGGGCACGGGCCATGCATTCGACGGTATCGGCGATCAGTTCCCTGGTGCACAGGGAATAGCGCATCCCCTCGTGGCCCATGGCGATCCCGTCGCATACGGCGATGGTGTTGAACTCCAGGGGCGTGC
>JAEWWY010000497.1 GCA_023458835.1 Bacillota bacterium | reverse complement strand
CCGGCGCGGGCCTGAAGGAAAGCCATCCCCACGATATTTCCATCACCAAGGAAGCGCCGAATTATTCCCGAATGGATCCATGAGCATAGGATTTCCGGCGATATCCTTCCGAAACCGCCGGGGCTTTGCCCTTATCCGGTTCCGCCCATAGAAAGCCCCAGGCAAAACCCAAAAACCAGGCGGGGCCTGCTGCCGGTTTCAGATGTACAAACGAGGGGGAACTGCGGTTCCCCCTCGCGCTCCCTTTGAGATTTTACAAAGTTTATGATGGTGTAATGGGGCTGACGGGCTGATGGCGATGCAGGATTTGGCGTCCGTGCGTCGAATGGTAATCTTTATGCGATCAAACCGGGAGGTGCGCCTATGCGCGATATGGTGCTGGTCTTAAGCTTCGACGGGGCGAATGGCCGTTCCGTGGCGCGAAAGCTTCGGGCAGAGCGGGTGTATTGCAAGATCGTCCCGGGGGACATCGCGCCGGAGGAAATCAAAAATCAGGAACCGCTGGGGCTGATCCTTGCGGGCAGCTCCCAGGGAGCGCTGAGCCTGCCCGGCTTTGATCCGCAACTGTTGGAATTGGGCCTGCCGGTGCTGGCTATGGGCGATGCGGCGGCTGCGGTTTGCGCCTTGCTCCATGGTCAGGCGTCGGATACATATTTGGAGCAGAGCGCCGCGCCCGTCACCTATGAGGCGGAGCTGCCCCTGTTTGAAGAGATCACCGAGGGCGAGCGTATGATGACCTTCGTACGGCCCCTGTCGCTTGTGGAAGGCCTGATGCCTGCCGCCTGGGCAAGGGATGCGGTGATTGGCTTTGCCGATCCGGAAAAGCGGCTGTACGGACTGCAGTTCCAGGTAGAGCAGAACGATCCCGACGGCATATTGATCCTGGCGAATTTTGCTTTGAAGGTATGCGGCTGCACGCCCTGGTGGGACAGCGCCGCCTTCATCCAGCGCGCGGTGGATGAGATCCGCCGGGTGGTGGGGGAAGGCACGGCGCTTTGCGCCATCTCCGGCGGCGTGGACAGCGGCGTTTCCGCCATGCTGGGCCACAAGGCCATCGGCATGCGCCTGAAGTGCATTTTTGTGGATACGGGCCTTTTGCGCAAAGGGGAAGGCGATTTTGTGATGGCCTACTACCGGGACGCGCTGGGCCTGAACATTGTCAGGGTGGATGCCTCGGACCGCTTTTTGCGCGAGCTTTCGGGCATTGTGGACCCGGAGCGGAAAAGTCAAATCGTCACCCGCCTTTTGCAGGAGATCCTCAATGCCGAGATATCCAAAACGCCGGATGTGAACGTGCTTTTGCAGGGCACCAATTATTCCGATTATGCGTTCAGCCCTGCGGCCGAAACGCCTATTTCCATGAGCATGCGCTCCCGCAAGGCGGTGTTGGCGGAGCCGGTGCGGGAACTGTTCAAGGATGAGATCCGCCGCGTAGGCGAGGAGATGGGGATGCCTCCGGAGATCACCTCCCGGCAGCCCTTCCCCGGCGGGGGGCTGGCGCTGCGCATCATGGGAGATGTGACCTCCCAGCGCCTTTTCGTGCTTCGGGAGGCGGACTTCATCTTCCAGGAGGAAGTGGCGTTGAGCGGTCAGGGCAAAAGGCTCTGGCAGCATTTTGCGGTGCTCAGCGATATGGCGTCAAGCGGCGTGAACGGCATGGCTATCTGCCTTCGGGCCGTGCATGCCAGTGAAAGCTCCGCCGCTATGGCGGCAAGATTGCCCTATGACCTTTTGGAGCGGGCGGCGAGCCGCATTTTGAAGACCCTGCCCCAGGTGGTGCGGGTGGTGTACGATCTGACCCCCAGCCATAATTTTTCCGGCATTGAGTGGCAATAAAGCAATTTTCCGATGTCACTAAAGCTTGAATCAGGAGGGCTCTTATGTTTCTATGCGACACCCACTCGGACACGCTGTATGAGGTGGGCTGGAAAAAGAACAGCAATACCGATATTACCCTGGAGCGGGAGCTCAAGGGCAATGTTGCGCTGCAGGTAATGGCCTTGTGGACAGGCCCCGATGGCCGGGCCGGAGATGTGAAGGGGATCGTGGCCGCCGAGCTTGCCGCGCTGGAGGTATTAAAGGCCAAGGGCTTCAAGCAGGTAGATGACCCGTCAAAAGCCAGGGAAGGCGAGGTCGCCATCCTTTTGTCGGTGGAAGGCGGGGAAGTGTTCGAGGACGGTATCGGGACCGTGGCCTATTGGCGCGATAAGGGCGTGCGCATGGCCGGTATCACATGGAACCATGAAAACAGCCTGGGTTATCCCGCCAAGAGCGGCAGCACCGAAGGATTGACAGCCTACGGCCTGCAGGTGGTGAAGGAAATGCAGCGGCTGCATATCGCCGTGGACGTATCCCACCTGAACGAGGCGGGATTTTACGATATCTTTCAAAAGACAAACGTGCCGCCCCTGGCTTCCCATAGCTGCTGCGCAAAATTGATGCCCCATTTCCGCAACCTGACCGATGAGCAGCTCCGCCTTTTGATTCGGGAAGGCGGCTATGTGGGCATCAATTTCTATGGCGAGTTTCTGGCCCAAAGCAACGCGACTGTGGAAACGGTGCTTGACCATGTGGACTACATTTGCCAGATGGGCGGGGAAAAGCAGGTGGGCTTCGGCTCCGACTTTGACGGCATCGATGTGTATCCCGAGGGCTTGCGCCATCCTGGCGAGCTTCCCAATCTGATTGAGGGGATGCGCCGCAGGGGGTACGGTGAGCAGGCCATCGCCGGCATCGCCGGGCAAAATTTGCTGAGCTACTACAAACGGATCGCGCCCTAAGAAGCAGGAAGCGCTTCGGAATAGATTTGGTGAAATGCCTTCAAACTATGATTGTTTGAAGGCGTTTTTATGAGGTGAAAAATGATCCAGCTCAATAACATCACCAAAACATATCCCTTTGGCGGGCTTCACGTGGCGGCTTTGAATGATGTAACGCTGCGCATCCGGCCCCAGGAATATGTGTCCATCGTAGGCCCCAGCGGGTCTGGAAAGTCTACGCTGATGAACATCATCGGCTGCCTGGACACGCCCTCCTCCGGCGAATACCTGCTGGACGGGCTGAATGTATCCGGACTCTCCGCCAATGAACTGGCCAACATCCGCTCCAGCAAGATCGGCTTTGTATTCCAGGGCTTTCATCTTTTACCCCGGCTGACGGCGCTGGAGAATGTGGCGCTGCCGCTTTTATTGCAGGGGATAGCCCCCAAGGTGCGGGAGGAGCGGGCGGCGGAGGCGCTCAGGCAGGTAGGGCTGGCCCAGCGGATGGGCTATAAGCCCTCCCAGTTGTCCGGCGGGCAGCAGCAGCGGGTGGCCATCGCCAGGGCGCTGATCCATCATCCGAGGGTTTTGCTGGCCGATGAGCCAACCGGCAGCCTGGATGAGCAATCCACGAGGGAAGTGCTGTCCCTGCTGGAAGGGCTGCACCAAAAAGGCCATACCATCGTGCTGATCACCCATGATGCCTCCGTGGCCGAACGCGCCGGCCGCCGGGTATCCGTCTCGGCCGGGCAGGTGCATTAGTGAATCAGCCCCCGCATTCTTGCGATTTCCGCTATCCCGTCGGTCATGCCCTGGCACAGCATTTGCTGGTATTCGGGCAGGGACAGCAAAAGGTCGTCCTGCGGGTTGGTCATGTACCCCATTTCGATCAGGAAAACGGGCATTTTGCACCAGTTGCTGCCCACGTACGTGTCCGTCTGGCCAACGCCCACCGCCTTTGCGCCGGTGGCTTTCTGCATGCAGTTCAGCATCGTTTCGCCCCATGCGCGGTAGGTGGCGGGATCTGCCACCGCAAGGGCATAATCGGA
>JAEWWY010000496.1 GCA_023458835.1 Bacillota bacterium | reverse complement strand
GCGCTGCCCCGTGCGGGGCAGCGCCACGAAATGACCCGGATTCGACATGAAATACGCGGAAAAGCAGAATAAAATTTCAGATATCAGGATACCTGCTCCATCGGCACAGAAACTGTGGAACAGTACCGGCGAAAGGGTTGATTCTGCACACGCAAAAGCCCGCTTTCTTTTTTGAAAGCGGGCCTTGCACTGTTCTATATGGTTACTTTTTCGGCGCCCTTCTCAGGAAGGCCGGCACACCAAGCTCGTCCTTTTCAGGCGCGGCAGGCTGCTGGGGCGCAGGCGGATAGGGATTCATTCCATACGGGTTCTGGGCCGGAGGATAATAGGGCTGCTGCTGAGGCTGATAGGGAGCGTAAGCCGGCTGCTGGCCGCCATAGGGCTGCCCGTAGTTGGGCTGATAGGGCTGCTGCATAGGCGGCTGGGCCTGGGGCGCCGGGGCAGGGGCGGAAGGCCGCCCGCTGTTGACAAAGCCGGGAATCTCCGGTTCAAAGGGCTGTTCTGCCCTGGCGGGAACCGGTTCTCCCTCCGCCGGTTCATGGGCAGCGGCGGGAGCCTGAGAAGCAGCGCCGCGGGAAGCGTAGGGGCTGTAAGTGGGCCTGGTCTCATAGGCGCCCGGTGTGCGGATGCGCTCAAAGGGCTTCTTGGCCGGTTCCTTGGGCGGGAACGGCGTTTTTTCAAACCCGGTGGCGATCACGGTGATGCGCACCTCGTCGCCCATACGCTCGTCGATGCCCGCGCCGAAGATAATGTTGGCCTCGCTGTCGGCGGACTGCATTACCAGGTTGGCGGCCTCGTTGATGTCCACGATGGAGATGTCCTCGCCGCCGGTGATATTGATCAGCACCGCCCTGGCGCCGTCGATGTTGGTTTCCAGCAGGGGGCTTTGGATGGCGTTCTTCGCGGCGTCCACCATGCGGTTTTCGCCCTTGCCGACGCCGATGCCCATGTGGGCCATGCCGCCGGATTCCATCACGGTTTTCACGTCGGCAAAGTCCAGGTTGATGAGCGCCGGCACGGCGATCAGATCGCTGATGCCCTGAATGCCCTGGCGCAAGACGTCGTCGGCGATGCGGAAAGCCTCCAGCATGGTGGTTCCCTTGCTTACCACCTGCAGGAGCCTGTCGTTGGGGATCACCACCAGGGTGTCCACCCGCTGCTTCAAATCGGCAATGCCCATTTCGGCATTCTTCATGCGCTGCTTGCCTTCAAACTGAAAGGGCTTGGTGACCACGGCGATGGTCAGGCAGCCCAAATCCCTGGCGATTTCCGCCACGATGGGAGCCGCGCCGGTGCCGGTGCCGCCACCCATACCGGCGGTGACGAATACCAGGTCCGCGCCCTTCAATACCTGGGCAATCTCCTCCCGGCTTTCCTCTGCGGCCCGGCGGCCGATATCGGGGATAGCGCCTGCGCCCAAGCCTTTGGTGAGCTTTTCACCGATCTGGATCTTTGTATTGGCATTGGACAGACTCAGCGCCTGACGGTCCGTGTTGACGGAGATAAACTCCACGCCTTTCAGCCCGGCATCCACCATGCGATTGACGGCGTTGTTGCCGCCGCCGCCGCAGCCTACCACCTTTATGGACGCAAAATTCGCCTGATCGTCCATCTGAAATTCCAGCACGTTCCATCCCCCTACTCTGTATCAAAATCCGTAAACTTCAAAAAAGGAAGGATTCCATCTTGGCGGCCCCATCAGCCCGCGAACAAGCTTCTGAAAAAATCCTTTACACCGCCCATCAACCCCGGCGAGGGCAAATGCTGATGCTCCACGGTATCTATCACCAGGTCCATCAGCCCCAGCGCGCTGGCATAGGCCGGGCTGTTGAGCTTCATGGTGCGCTTGGGCGTTTCCCTGACAGGCCTGTCCAGCTTGCCGGCAAGATAATCACGGCCGCCCCGGTTCAGGCTCAGGCCGCCGCCGGTCAAATAGACGGAACTCCAGCTTCCCAGCCGCACGCCGCTTTGATCAATGCAGGCTTTGATGGCTTCGGCCATTTCATCCACCCTGGGCTCCAGCACCCGGGCCACCTCGCTTTGGGGAAAGGAGGCGGGCTTTCCGTCGGCGCCGGCGGAAACATCGTAGGACTGCTGCTGCGTAGCCATGCCATATACATAGGCGCGCTTCACCTGCTCGGCAGCCTCCATGGGGACATGCAAGCCTTCCGCTACGTCCATAGCGATATGGCCGCCGCCCATGGGGATCGTCCTGTGGAAGATGACGGCATCGCCTTCCACCGCCATGACCTCGGTGTTCAGGTAGCCCATATCGATGAGAATGGCGGTGCGGTCACGGTCCTCCTCAGGCAGATAAAGCATCGCTTCCCCCGTAGGCGTGGAAAAAAAGCCGCTGATGGCGACATTCATTTCCCGGAGCCTGCCGGAAATCTCGTCCAGAAAAAATTGGTCGGCCACCACGAAAGAAACCAGGGCGCGCAATTCCCGGCCCTTCATATCCATGGGCTCCAGCGTTTTTTTGCCGTCGTCCACCATGAACCCGGCGGGGCTCCTGTGCACTACCACGCCGCGCAGCGGCGCCAGTTCCTTTTGGGCCGAATCAAATATGGCCTCGATATGCTTCATGGTAACCCGGGGATCGGCCCCCTGCAGTTCCACCTTGGCCGGTATGGCATAGACCCTGGAAAACTCGCCGGGCACCCCTACGTTGATTTCCTTGATGCGGAAACGGGATTGCGTTTCCGCCTCGGTGATGGATGCACGGATGGCCTCATTCAGCAGTTGGGGCGAGTTCCACTGGTCGCCGGAATACCCGTCATAGGCCGCAATGCCCGCTCCGCTGATATCACAGCGCTGGTTTCCGCCGTTCTCCGCCACAAGCGTGACGATCTTGCTTGTCCCAAAATCCATCGCCGCCACAGTGGTCTTCATAAGTTCCTCATACCCCCGTTCATCGGGAACTTCTGCCATAGGTCAAAAAACATTATAGCATAGAAGCATCCCTGTTGAGAAGAAGAAAAATGCAGGTGTGCATATTTTTTCATATCTTGCAT
>JAEWWY010000495.1 GCA_023458835.1 Bacillota bacterium | reverse complement strand
GGATACTGGACTTCCTGGTCATCCCCCTGGATGACTGCGCCCAGTACGGCTGGGCGCCCGGAGAGCAGCGAGAGCTGCGCCAGCAGATTATCGGCGGCCGCCTGGGCACCCGGATTCACGTGTATTCCGGCGCGGACGATGTGGGAAGCGTGCTGGTTGCAAGGGCCGCCAACCAGCTATGGGGCAAGACGCCCTTGGTCCATGTGCGCACCAGCGCCAGTGGGGGAGACCTGGTCATCCCCAAATATGAGGACCGCATGTTCGGGGAAAGCATAAAATGGCAGATTCTTACCGCCGGCGGCCTCCCCTGGGCTGTTCCCGGGGAAGCTGATTGGGTTTTGATGGCCAACGCCCCCACCGCCTCCGGCGAGGAGATGGCCGAGGCGCCCCTGGCCCTGACCAGGCGGCACCCTTCCTACCATACGGACCGGTGCCTGCCCGAATTCGTCATGGCCTTGAAAACGCTATCTCAGCGAAAGCCCGTTGCCCTGGCGGATGCGGCCATGGCAAACGGCGCGGATGATGAGCTGATGAACCTGCTGGCTGCCGAAGGGCTTTTGGAGAGCCTGGGCGCTTACGGCGGCTGGAATACGGCCGCCAATGCCATGGGCGCCTGCGTTGCCCAGGCGATGCTGCGGGGGAATTGGGAATCGGGGATGGATGCCTTTACGGTGATGCGCCTGGTGGAGGATTGGGGCTATATGGTTCATGTCCGGGAAAAGGCGGTCGATACCATTACCCGCCTGGGCGGCGATGCCTTTACGCTGAAGGATCACGCGCCGCGGCTGGCCCGGGAGGTTATGCAGGGACTCAACGATTTTCTTTTCCAGATGTCCCCGGCCCTGGCAGAGGCCTGGCAAGTGACCGGCGTTACCTTCCCCTGGCACCGGCTGTTTGAAATTGGCTTTCAACTGGAGCGAAAATGAAGGCAGGATGTGACCGACCATGACCAATGCTGTTTTGAATGCCCTGAAAGGCGGGATGGTAGTATCCTGCCAGGCGCTGGAAACAGAACCCCTTTTCGGGGCCCATATGATGGCCCATATGGCCTTTGCCGCATATCAGGGCGGGGCGGTGGGGATTCGCGCCAACGGCGTGAACGATATAAATGCTATCAGCCGGCAGGTGCCCCTGCCGGTTATCGGATTGAAAAAGCAGGTTTATCCAGGCAGTAAGGTCTACATCACCCCCACGGGCAAAGAGGTGAGCGAGCTTTTGGAAACGCCGGCCCGGATCATCGCCCTGGACGGCACCCGCAATACACGCCCACAGGAAAGCCTGAAGACCCTGATTGAGGAAGTTCACCGCCATGGAAAACTGGTGCTGGCGGATGTGGCCTCCCTTTCCCAGGCTGCGGAGGCCGTGGCCTGGGGGGCGGATGCCGTTTCCACCGCGCTGGCCGGCTATGAGGAGGTGGATTTGGGTAAAATTCTGGATATGAACAGGCTGGATGAGCTTACCCCCGATCTTGCCCTGATCAGCGCCATGGCGCGGGAATTGCCCGTGCCGGTGATGGCGGAAGGGCATATCGCAACCCCGGAGGATGCCCGCCGGTGCCTGGAGGCCGGAGCCTATTGCGTAGTTGTCGGCGCTGCCATCACCCGTCCCCAGTTGATCACCGCACGGTTTGTTCATGCCATTCGGGCCAGCAAAGAAAAGGGGAAAACCATATGAAAATTGGCATCATCGGCTGCGGCACCATCGCCAATGCGGCCCACATCCCCGCCTATTTGAAAAATCCGGAGGCCCAAATCAAGTATTTTTGCGATATTTTGCCGGAACGCGCCCGGGAAGCGGTGGAAAAGTACGGCTGCGGAAAGGCCGTAACGGATTACAGGGAAATTCTCCTTGACCCCGAGGTGGAGGCCGTTTCCGTATGCACGCCCAACAATGTGCACGCCGCCATCGCCATCGATGCGCTGCGGGCTCAAAAGCATGTGCTTTGTGAAAAGCCGGCGGCGCGGACCTACGGGGAAGCGCTTCAAATGCAAGAGGCCCAGCATGAAACAGGAAAGATCCTGAACATAGGCGTTGTCAACCGCTTCAACGACAACGTGAACCTGATCAAAACATACATCGACTCAGGCCGGCTGGGGGATGTATTCCATGTATATGTCAGCTTCCGGGCCCACCGGTCCATCCCCGGCCTGGGCGGCGCGTTTACCACCAAGGCGATTGCGGGGGGCGGCGCGCTGATCGACTGGGGCGTGCACTTTCTGGACATCGTTATGTACTGCCTGGGCGACCCGCAGGTGAAGACCGTTTCCGGTGAGACCTTCTGCCGCCTGGGCAAGGATATGAAGGAGTATGTGTACACGGATATGTGGGCCGGTCCGCCTGACTATGCGGGCGTATATGATGTGGACGATTCCGTGACCGGCCTGATCCGCACCGAAAAGGCCGTGGTCACGCTAAACGGCGCCTGGGCTCAGAATATCGGCCAGGAGGAAATGTTCATTGATTTCATGGGCGACAAGGCCGGCATCCGCCTGCATTACGGCTCCGACTTCACGGTATATGGTGTGGAAAACGGGGCGCTGATTTCCTACACGCCGAAAATCAAGGCCCGCAACCACTTTGAAAATGAGATTGACGCTTTTTTGCGCTGCATACGGACTGGGGAAAAGCTGCCTTCCCACATCGACTCGGTCATTGTGACCGCCAGGATGATGCAGGCCATCTATGACTCCGCACAGCAGCACAAGGAAATTTCCTTAAAATAATATTGCCATCAAGCACCGGGAGGGATCGGATTTGAAAATCGGCCTGATCGATTATTATCTGGACGAATGGCATGCCAACAACTATCCCGCCATGATCCGCAAGGCCTCCGGCGGGAAAATGGAGGCGGCGTATGCCTATGCCATGATCGACAGCCCCATCGGCGGGCGCACCACGGAAGCATGGTGCAGGGAAATGGGTATCGCCCACGTTGGCACCGTTGAGGAGATCATTGAAAAAAGCGACGCGCTCATCGTGCTGTCCCCGGACAACTGTGAGATGCATGAGGCCCTCTGCCGGCTTCCCTTGGCCAGCGGGAAGCGCACCTATGTGGACAAGACCTTTGCGCCGGATGGGGCAACTGCCAGGCGTATCTTTGATGTTGCTAAGAAGTCCAATACGCCTTGCTACTCTTCCTCCGCGCTCCGCTTTGCCGCCGAATATGAAGGGATGGACGCGGCGAAAATCCATGCCATCAGCGCCTGGGGCCCGGGAAGCTTTGAAACGTATGCCATCCACCAGTTGGAGCCCGTGATGATGCTGATGAAGGCCAGGGCGAAAAAGGTGATGGCTTCGGCCCATAAGGGCTGGACGAACTTGACCATCGCCTTTGAAGACGGGCGGTATGCCACAGTCTCCTGCTTTGAGGCGGGCGCGCCGTTCTCCATGAACCTTTGCACGGGGGACGGGAACCGGGTTGTAACGGTGGAATCTGATTTCTTCCAGGCGTTTATACAGGCGCTGTGCCTGTTCTTTGAAACCGGCAGGATCCCCGTGAGCCATGAGGAAACGCTGTCCATTATGGACGTGCGGGGAGCGGGGGTCCGGGCGCTGGAAACCCCGGAGGTGTGGATCAGCCTGCAGGATTTGCCGTAACAGCCATTCCGGCCCGTCACAGCTTTATGCGCGTTTTTTCCACCTTACATCATTCCAAGTAATGATTTCAGGGCAATCGCTGCGGTGGGGGCTTTTATTCCCAGGGTTAATGAGCTTTCCGGCCTGCGCGTTGATGACCGGCTTTCTGAAATTCTAAGCGACGGTGTAATCCGGCTCACCAGCCGCTTCGGTTTGAGTTTTGCGGTTGCACAGTATTCGCAATCCACCACCCAGGAAGGGACCAGGCGGAAGTGTCCGCAAATCAATCATTGGGCTATTCCCCTGCATATACGGCGGCCGGCTTCGTTCAGGAC
>JAEWWY010000494.1 GCA_023458835.1 Bacillota bacterium | reverse complement strand
TCAACCACGCGGTCCAATAAACCCAGCTCCCGGGCAGTCTCATATTTTCTGCGATCCTGCGGGGACAGGGTTTCAAACACGCTTGCCAAAATATCGCCTCCCTTTTCGCTGGTAGCATGCGCCAAAGGGAGGCCGGCCATACTGAACTATTCCTCGTCTTCCTCGACGTCATCGTCCTCTTCCTGACCGAGGCCCCGGTTAACCGCGGCGCCCTCAATCCGGGCATTGATGAACCTGTCGAACACGGCATTGGTATAGCTGGCGTAAATGAAGCGGCTAAGGGAATAACCGATCAGCACATAATACAGCAGCACCCCGAGCATGGCCCAATGGACTTGGCCTGAAAAATAGAGCACAGCCGCACCAATCAGGCAGGGCACCGCCGACAAAAGGCGCAGGCCCACCGACTGGGGCAGGCGGCCTATGGAGAGCAAAAGCGCGTTGCGAATGAGGTCTTTGAATTTCAGCTTGTAGGTAACCATCAGCGGATACATATAGATTACCGCCAGGTACCATACGACACCCAGCATGGTGGCAAGCACCTGGGGCACCACAAAAAAGGGCTGCTCCCTTGCCATATCACCGTAAACAGTCCAGCAGACGTACTGGATGACCGGCATCAGCGAAGTAAGGAAGGAAATCAGCAAAGCCTGCTTCCAGTTGGCCTTCACCGCATCCTTGAAGTCGGACCACACAAAAGCATGCTCATCCCGGGCCCAGTTGCGGGTAACATAGCTCACCCCGGCGGTAAATGGGCCTGTAATGGTGATAGCCGGTATCAGCACCAGCAGATAGAGCTTAAAAATATCATGGAAGGCATTAAGCAGCTCTTCCGGCGTCAGGGCGGCAGCTTCCCCCGCCTCGCCCATCATGCCGGACAGCCCGTTGATCAGAAAACCGCCCAAAAGCAGCGTTATCAGGATCACAGGCAGCCAAGCCACCACATACATCAGGTTCAGCCGCATCAGCCCCGCAAAGCGGATGCGGAGCATCTCCCAAAATAGCTGCCATCTGTTTTTGGGCAGATCCTCCTTGCGGTAATCACCTTTTCCGCTCTTGCCATAATAATAGCTGTTCATCATTTTCCCAAACATACGCATTCCTCCTTGCACCGATGCCACCAGAACATCATCATATCATATTCTAAAAAAAATTTGAAGGGCAAGCCTTGTTTTCTTTGGTATTTCTCCTGGAAAATCCGGCCGAACCGCTTCCTTTCCACCCCATATCCATGGTACAATAAGCAAGTCCGGCAAAAAATCTATTACGAAACGGCTGTTTTGCATAGAATATGCGGGCGGGGCCACTGTTGCCGGGTTTTGTCGAATAAAAAAATTTGTTTATATCATTGCAAGAATTGGGAAGGGCGAACCGTTTTATGGATGACGATCGGAACCTCTCCCCTCAGCGAAGTACTTTGGACCCTCCCGCAAGGGAAATTGACACGGCCTATTTCGAAGAATTGTACCAGAAATATGCCACCGATGTTTTAAGGGTCAGTTACTTTTATCTGGGAGACAGGCAAAAGGCTGAGGATGTGTGCCAGGATGTGTTCGTCCGGCTGATCACCAATGCCCCCATCATCACTGAGGGCCGGGAGAAGGCGTGGCTTTTGAAAGTGGCGCTGAACCGTTGCCGTGACCTGTGGCGCGCCGCCTGGGTGCGCCGGGTGGTGCTGGGTACGCCTGCCTTTGAGCTGATCCCCGCGCCGGATGAAATTGGCAAGTTCACCGATCGGGCGGAAGTGATGGAAGCCATCCACCAGCTTCCGGCCAGTTTTAAAGAAGTGATTTTGCTCCACTACTACCAGGGATTTGGCATCTCGGAGATCGCGCAGATGATGGATCTGCCGGAGGGAACGATCTCCAGCCGCCTTTCCCGTGGGAGAAAAAAATTGGAGACCATTTTGAAAGGAGGCGATGCCCGGTGAAACGCTTGGAGGATCTGAATGAAATAGCGCAGGAAGCGTTGGGTGGCTTGTATGCCGGGCAAGACCTGAAACTGCGGATACTAAAGGCGGCCAGGGCACAGAAGCGGCCCGCCGCAAGAGGCTTCCTTCGGCCCATGCCCATGATGGCTTTGGCCGCGGCGCTCGTAGTGTTGGTAGCGGCAGGTTCCTTGCTGGCCCCTGGCGCACTGGCACCCAGTACCTCTCCCGGCGGCACCAACGATGTGCTGGACAGTTATCCTTCCGGCCAGGCCACTGCAATGCCCTTTAAGGCCCGGGCCCTGCTGGATGTCCCCCCCGGGAGCATATCGCTCACTTCCAGCAGCAACAACCCCGAATACCGCAGCATCTGGGCAAACGCCAGCGGCGGCAACTTCCCGCTCATCGGCGTGAATGGCAAGTATTACCGCCTGATGCGCAACCCTTCCAGCATTCCGCAAAATCTGATGGGCGGGAGCATCGGTCAGGTATCCGAATTTACGGAGGAGCCGGCCCTTGCCGACCCGAACCAGATCGTCAGCAATGCTGTGAACCAGGGCGAAACGGTATACTCCGTGAACGGCATGGGCGAAGCGCTGATAGCCGCCAGCATGGATGGAGCAATGCGGGTGTTCCAGCGCGTATCCTTTGCCAACAACGCCATCCTTGGCTGGGAATCGTTAAGCGATACGCTGGGCATTGGCGGCAAGGTGATCGGCATGGAGCTTACGGATGTGGGCACCATCAGCGACGAAGCAACCGCTTCCCAACTGGCAGACATTCTTTTGGGCAGTGCCTCCTTTGTCAATGCATCCGGCAGCCAAAGCGGCAACCGCTCGCTTCTCATCCAGCTCAGCAACGGCCTGTTCGTGCAGATGTTTGTCAAGAACGACACGCTTTCCGCCTGCGGTTCCTGGTCCTGCCCCGATTTCTTCGAGGCCTTTGAGGCGGCTGTACAATAATTGAATTCTAACGGAAAAGCCGGTCCCATAGCGGGGCCGGCTTTTTACATGCCATTTTTTACTGGACGTTGGAGAATTTCTGCCGCACCTGATCAACCTTCTGCTGCTCCGCCTGCTGGGTGGGATACCATCCCTTGGCCGCCATTTTCTGATAAAGACCGGCCTGCATGTTCAGCGTGTCTGTCAGGGCAGTATTAAATGTGTTGTTCACATTGGTGGTACTGGATTCCACAGTGCCATGCAAATACAGGTCGCAAGCGCCCTTGGTGGTCAACAGCAAGTTTTCCATGATATTCCTGTCGTTCATGCCCACCCCTCCTTACACCAATTGATACAGTTGATTGTAGATCTGCTTATGCTTGTCCATCAACTGCTGGACAAAGCCCTTCAGCTCGGGGTCTGTCAGGGTCTGCATCGCCTGCTGGCACTGGGTTTTCAAAAACTTTTCGTGGCCTAGCGCATCCTCGATGTACAGCAATTCTTTGGGACTCATTGCCTTCACCTCCGCGGCTAGTATGAACGCTGCGCAAAAAGCTTATTCCGGCCAAAGCAATTTATTCCGTTGGAAATCCAGACTCTCCCAATAATCGATCAAGGTTGAAAAGTATTTCACAACCTCTATTGACAACTCTGCCCCGAATCGCTATAGTGTGTATGCACGGTATGCACACTATAATGTCGGGAGGGGCCTTGTGGATATCCTGATCAGCAATGCCAGCGACAAGCCCATTTATGAACAGATCACCGATCAGATAAAGGGTCTGATTCTCAGCGGAACGCTGTCCGCCGGGGATGCGCTGCCCAGCATCCGGTATCTGGCCCGAGAGCTGCGCATCAGCGTCATCACGACCAAGCGCGCCTATTCCGACCTGGAGCGGGACGGCTTTATCGCCACCGTCACGGGCAAGGGCACCTTTGTAGCCGACAAAAACATAGACTTTTTGCGGGAAGAGAGGCTGCGCCAGATCGACCAGCATCTGCTGTCCGCCATTGAGGCGGCCCGCCAGGCCGGGATATCCCTCAACGGCCTTACCCAGGCACTTATCACGCTGTATGAAGGAGAATGAGCATGACCCATGCCATTGCGGCGCGCGGGCTGCGCAAAAGCTATCGGGATTTTATTTTGCAGGATGTTTCCATCACGCTGCCCCAAGGCCAGGTGATGGGCTTTGTGGGGGAAAACGGCGCCGGAAAGACAACCACCATCAAAGCATTGCTGCAGGTCATAAACCGGGATGCGGGGGAGGTTGAGCTTCTGGGCCTGCCCCTTCATGGCAATGAAAAAAAGCTGAAGGAGCAGATCGGCGTGGTGCTTGCGGATGGGCAGTTTCACGACTGCCTGACCCTTGCCGGCATCCGGAAAATCCTCAAAAATATCTATGCCTCCTGGGACGATGACCTATTCGAAAAGCTCTGCAAGCAGTTTGCCCTGCCGGACAAAAAGTCCTATAAGGATTTCTCCACCGGCACCAAGCGCAAAACCGCTATTGTCGCAGCCCTCTCCCATCATCCGCGGCTGCTCATACTGGATGAACCCACCAGCGGCCTGGACCCCGTGGTGCGGGAGGAAATGCTTGACCTGTTCCTGGACTTCATGCAAAAGGAAGATCATGCCATCCTTTTTTCCAGCCACATCACCGGCGACCTGGACAAAATCGCCGACAGCATCACTTTTTTGCACCAGGGCCGGGTGGTATTCAGCCGCAGCCGGGAGGACCTGGCCGAAAAAATGGGGCTTCTGAAGTGCGGCAGCGCGGCCTTCCAGGCTCTGGATAAAAGCCATGTGCTCCGCATCCGCAAAAGTGCCTTTGACGTGGAGGCGCTGGTGGACGACCGCCGCTTCTACGCAGGCCGCTTACCGGACCTGCTTTTGCAGCCCGCTACCACGGAAGAGATCATGCTGTTTTACGTCAGGGGGGAAAAGCCGTGAAAGGCCTTCTTATCAAAGATTTTCTTTTGCTCAGGAAAACGGGGCGCATCTTCCTCATGCTGATGGTTTTCTACCTTGCCATGACGGTCTTCATGAACACCGATATGGGCCCGCTGATGGTTTTCATATGCGGCATGCTTTCCATTTCCACCTTTGCCTATGATGAGCAGGCCAAGTGGGACGGCATCGCCCTCACCATGCCCGTATCCAAGCGTGATCTGGTATTGGCCAAGTATGTTCTGACCATCATTCTGTGCTTTGCGGGCGCGGCAGCCGGCATGATTTTGAGCATTGCCGGCAGCC
>JAEWWY010000493.1 GCA_023458835.1 Bacillota bacterium | reverse complement strand
ATCAATGCATCCCGCGATTTCCGTCATGACTGCGTCGAACTTGAGCGCCTGTTCTTTTGTGAAGACCGGTATCATCCATTTGAATCCGTCGGCCGTCTTTTCGCTATGTACACGTTCACCCATATAGCGTCGGCAAACGATGGTTTATTTCCGTATACAATAAAAATTCGACGGTCGCCGAATTTATCAATCTTCCGTTATGCTCATGTTACCCGTCAGGGTCGGAGCAATATAGATGCTTGCGCTTGGCCTTACAGCCATCCCAATTCAAGCATATGCTCCCGGATCGGCCCATGCAATTTGACATCTTTTTGATGGATGTATAAATAGCTGGACTGCACCTGCCGCCCATCCACCCACTCCACAACGCCTTCCCCCTCCGGGGTGAGGCCATAGGAGGCGATATCCCTGCCATCGGGAGGCTGGATGATGGAAACCCGGTTATGGCAGCGGTTGCCCAGGAAAAGATCGAATATCCCCGCTTCCGGGTCAATGGCGATGTGGTTGCCCGTGAATCCGCTCAGCCCGAAGGCATGATCGCTCATCCACCGCGGCACTTCGGAAAAGCGCTGTATCGGGCTTTTTACAAAGCACAGGTAGCCCAAATACTGGCGGTAGCTGCCGTCAGCGCCCAGGCGGCCTGTGCGGTTCACGCCGATTTCCCGCAGAATATCCATGGGCAGAAGCTTTTGGGCGAGTAGCGCCTGGCAAAGCCTGATCATATCGGGAAGCGTGCTGAACAGCCCCGCGTGGCCGCATAGGTCCCGGCCTCCGTCGGACAGAGTTTGGGCCTTGGGGTCATGAGGAACGCCGGCCGGCGCATTCATCCGCAGCATGTATTTGTCTGCTAAGATACGGTATTCATAATTATAGCAGGCACAATCGCAAAGGCGCTGCTGCGGGATTTGCGCAAAGGTATCCGTCATCCCTGCGGGCGTCAATATGTTTTGCTGAAGGTAATCAAAAAAAGGCAAGCCCCCCGCCGCTTCCACCACATATTTGAGCACCAGGGCGTTCATGTCCGAATAAAGCCGCCCGGGCTCGACAGGATTTATTTCAGTGTCAAATACCTGCTTGAGCGCCGCTTCCCGGTCAGACTGCTCATCGATGCGCAAAGGCGTTTTCAACACCGCCTCGTGGCATAATACATCCCTGATGCTGACCTGCTTTAAATGGGGGAAGCGCGGGTCGATCTTCCCTACGGTATCCCAAAGGGAAAGGCGGCCGCGCACAAGAAGCTGCATGACGCTGATCAAGGTGAACAGCTTTGTAAGCGATGCCAGGTCATACAGCGTATCGTCCCGGATAGGCCGGACGCAGGGCACAAAGGCCCCATCCGTCCATGCTACCTCCTGAATATTGCCGGTCTGTGCTGTGCGAAAATCATCCTTTGTGCCGTAAGCCACCGCAACCCCCGTGAGCATGCGCATGCGCTCCACCAAGGCGGACATGGAATCCATTAAGGGCTGATATGCCATGCAAGGCTCCTTTGTATTCAGGGACGCCGCTGATTGGAAATTCTGTGCGGCGCTGATTTTAGCTATACATCCCGGTTCCGCTTGCCTTCAATCTTTTCAATGGAGATCCTGATCATGGTCACCGCTTTCCAATACTTGTCGACGACCTCCTGCAGGCGGTAAGCGCCGCTGGGCGCCAGGGCCATGGAAAAGGTGGTGAGGGCGGCGCGCTTTTCCTCCGTGTCGGCCATGATTTCGGCCCGGCCGGTGACGAGGGCGCTGTCATAGTGGGTGGTGAAGCGCTCTTCCACGATGACCGGGTTTTTGTATACGGAGAAGCTGACCTGGGGATGAGCCAAAAGGCAGTCGATTTTTTTGCCCTTGGGAGCGCAGTGGAGGTACAGGGCGCTTTTCGCCTCGTCGTAGTAATAATTGATAGGCACGCCGTAGGGGAGCCCATCCGGAGTGACAAGGCTCAAGGTACCCAGGTTACAGGATTTTAAGATGTCACGGGCGGCTGTTTCAGATGTCATGCGTTCGGGCTTCATAAGTGCACAAACCTTTCATAATGTTTTGTTGGAGGATCACGGGGGAGGGTTCGCGCCTGCGGGCGCGGCCAGGGCTTTGCGGTCGCCCTGGACCTTCGCGGGCCGCCGCTTGTGAAGTCATGCGTTCGGACTTTGGGAAGGCACGGTCATTTCATAATCTTTTGTTGGGTGATCACGGGGGTTTCGCGCCTGCGGGCGCGGCCAGGGCTTTGCGGTCGCCCTGGACCTTCGCGGGCTGCCGCTTGCAGTGTCGTGCTTTCGGGCTTCATGAAGGCATGGGTGTTTCACAATCCTTTGTCGGAGGATCATGGGGGTTTCGCGCCTGCGGGCGCGACCAGGGCTTTGCGGTCGCCCTGGACCTTCGCGGGGTGCCGCTTGTGATGTCGTGCTTTCGAGCCCATATGTGATCCTGGATAATACACCGCAGGGGAGGCTTCTTGCAAGAAACCTCCCCTTATGTCAGGCAATAGACTTAGTATGCTTCGTGGATGTCGATGTTCTTGTAGCGCTTCATGCCTGTGCCGGCGGGGATCAGCTTGCCGATGATCACGTTTTCCTTCAGGCCTACCAGCGGATCGACCTTGCCCTTGATGGCGGCTTCGGTGAGCACGCGGGTAGTCTCCTGGAAGGAGGCGGCGGATAGGAAGCTTTCGGTGGCCAGGGAGGCCTTGGTGATGCCCAGCAGGATGCGCTTGGCGACTGCGGGCCGGCCGCCGGCCATAATGGTCTGCCGGTTGGCTTCCTCAAAGCGGAAGATGTCCACCAGGGCGCCGGGAAGCAGGG
>JAEWWY010000492.1 GCA_023458835.1 Bacillota bacterium | reverse complement strand
GTACTGGGTCAGGTATCCTGTGACGGTGCAGTTGGTTTCCTTTTTGAACACATGGCTCAGATAGCTTTCGCTGACATTCAAGTGCCCGGCGATGGCCGTAATACCCATATCGCTGTCGCCATAATGCTGGGCGATGTAGTGGATGGCTTCCTTGACATATCCGCTTTTGCCGGTAACGGCCACGGGCATAACCGCCTCGGGGCAGGGAACATCCCTTGCCTTTTCCTTTTGCAGGAGTTTCGTTACGGCGCTGAGCAGTTCCTGGTCCCTGAAGGGCTTGAGCAGGTAATCGTCCGCCCCAAGCTTCAGGGCGCTTTGGGCATAGGCGAAATCGCTGTATGCCGTCAGCACGATCACATGGGTGGAAAAGCCCATTTTCCGGAGCGCGGTCATCATCTGAATGCCGTCCATTTTGGGCATGCGGATATCGGTGATGATCAGGTCCGGCCGGTGCTCCCGGGCCAGGGCCAGGCCCTCCTCGCCGTTGGCGGCCTCGCCCGCGACAGTGCAGCCGAGCTGCCCCCAGTCCACGCCCAGCATAATGCCGCGGCGGACCACCGTTTCGTCATCCACGATCAGTATCTTCAGCACGGATATCCTCCCTTCGCTTCAGCGGCAGGCGGACGGAGACGCAGCTTCCCTGGCCGTTTGCGCTTTTGGCGGTAATGCCGTATTCGCTGCCAAAGTGCAGCCGGATGATGCTGTCCACGTTGTACAGCCCCAGGTGCCCGCCCGGTATCCGCTTGTCGGGGCTGTTCAGCTTCTCCACCAGGTCAGCGGGCATGCCGCGCCCGTTGTCGGAAACGGAAATGACCAGCCCATCGTCCTGCTTCCCGGCCCATAATTTGATGTAGCCCTCGCTTAAGTCAGCCACGCCGTGGAGGATGGCGTTTTCCACCAGCGGCTGCAGTACCAGCTTGGGCACAAGGCAGCTTTGAAATTCCTCCGCCACGCTGATTTCGCAGGTGAAGCGGTCCTCAAAGCGGATGGACTGGATGGCGATGTACCGCTCCACCAGCTCCAGTTCCGTTTCCAGGGTGACCATTTCCTCCTGGGAGATGCCGGCGCGCAGGATGGTGGCCAGGTCGGTGGCCAGCGCCGCCACCTGGGGCACCCGGTGGGTAACGCCCAGCCACTTCATGGTGTCCAGGGTGTTGTACAGAAAATGGGGGTTGAGCTGCGCCTGCATCATACGAAGCTGCGTGTCGTTCAGCTCCTTCTGGCGCTTTACCGAGCGGTTCAGGTTGGCCTGATACTCCGTCACCATGCGGTTGAAGCTTTTGGAAAGCTTCCCCAGTTCATCCTCCCGGCCGGTCTGCAACTGAACGCTGAAATCGCCGCGCTCCACCTCGCCCATGGCATGGCTTAACGCCTGCACCGGGCGCGAAAGGTGGCGGCTTAAGAGCCAGGCGCCCCATAAGCACAGCGCCAGGCATAACAGGCCCATGACGCCGCTGATGGCGTAAAAGGTGGCGATGATGTTGTTGGTGAAGGTTTTGGGCTTTTGCAGGACCAGATAAAACCCCGTTTCCTCCTCCCTGGAAACGTGGAAGTGGAACTCGTCGCCGATCCCCGACAGGGGTTTGCCGTCCCAAAGCTGGCGGCGCAGCACCGAAACGACATTTTCCCCCTGGGCGGGCTGGGAGTGGTAAACGGGCCGCCAGTAGGGATCCAGCAAAAGGATGTTGGCGGCGGTGTCGTTCAGGCTGGCAAACAGCGCGTTCAGGTGCGCTTCGGTCATGGACAGCACGATATAGCCCATGGGCTCCCCCTGAATATCCCGCAGAGCCACAGCGCCCCGCAGCGCCGCATTCTTGGACCCGGCCGCGTATGCGAGGCCTGTTTTTTGCGCCGCCGCCCGCAAAACGCCCCAGTCCACGGCCAGCGTTTCGTTGGGCGCCATGCCTCCCACGCCGTAGCGGCAGATGCCCTCCCGGTCAAAGATGCCCAGCCGCGCGCCGTTGTGAAAGCCTGCCGCGGCCGCGAACAAAATCTGATACAGCCCGCCGGTGGGCTGGTCCTCTCCGGCAAGCGCGCGGCGCACCGCCTCGCTGCCGGAAAGGGAAAGCGCCGCCTCCTCAAAGGAGCGGAAGGCGGAGCGCATGTCCCTTTGCACCGCAATGAGCTGCTGCTGCGCCTGCTGGGCAAGCTGGCTTTCGCTTCGCGCCAGGATCAGGGGCAGCATGATGACGTCCAATATGATCAGCGGCAAAAGCGACACCAGCAGCACGGTGAAGAAGATGCGGGTTTTGAAGGAGCGGCGGATCCATTTTCTCATGGCGTGGCCTCCCTGACAAGCTGGCCCCACAGGCTCAGGACCGCGCTCTTGCGGCTGCCGGCCCAGCGGATGTCATAATCCATCAGGGTGAGCTCCCGCGCACCGGAGGCCGCCATCAGGTCGCTCCGGACGGAGCGCCTGGAATAGTCGGAAACCAGCCGCTTTTGCACATCCAGGCCCAGGATGAAGGAAATGAACAGCCTGGCGTTTTCCTCGTGGGCGCAGCCCTTGAGGATGGCCGCGCCGTCGGGCACGTCGCTGGTGCCCTCGGCCGGGTATACCATGGCGATGTCCGCCCCGGCGGCAATGCCCTTTTTGGCCGTTTCCTCCAGCGTGACGCCGATCAGAAAATCCCCGTCCGCCACGGCGCCCACCACTTCCCCCGAGCCGCCCAATATTCTGCCGCCCAGGTTTTCAAAAAAACCGCGCAGGATCGCGTCATCCTCCATGGGCAGCACCTGCAGGAGCGTGGCCAGCGCCGTATAGCTGGAGCCGGATACCTCGGGGCTGGCAAAGGCGATTTGCCCCTTCCAGCGGCCATCCATCAGGCTGCTCCAGCCTTCCGGAATGTCATTGCCCGCAAGCTTGGGGTTGTAGATCAGCACAATGGGCAGGGAGGAAAAGGGCAGCCATTTGCTGCCGGGCAGATAGTAGCCGCTATGGACCTTGTCCATGCCCTCGGGGGTAAAGGCGGTGAAGTATCCGCTGTACGCCTCCAGGCTTTCCACGCCGCCGCCAAACATCAGGTCCCCCAGGGGATAATCGCTCTCCAGGGCGATCTGCTCCAGCATTTCTGTGGTGCCGCCGCTTTCCACCTGTACCCAGACCCCTGTGCGCTCCTCAAATTCCTGAATGATGGGCTTGTAGATTTCCTCCTTGTGGGAGGTGTAGACGACCAAGCGCCTGTCCTCGGCCGGGGCATAGCCGGCTCCCTGCCGCCGGGCAGGCGAAGCGCAGCCCATAAGCAGCGCAAAGCACATAAAAAGCGGCACGATCAGGCGTTTCACAGGCACCCTCCTCCTTCCGTTCCGGCAGTCAGGCAAAGCTGTGGATATATTCGCTGCGGATGTCCTGCAGGATCTCGGGATAGGCAAAATCCTTGGGATAGATCAGGTTGATCTGCCGCACCATCTGGCAGTTTTCGATGGGTACCACCACCAATTGGCCGCTGCGCTCCTCCTCCAGGCATACGTTGTGGCTGATCACCGTGACGCCCAGGTTGGCCATGACGATCTCCTTGATGTTGGATACGCTGTCCAATTCCATCATGATGTTGAAATCCCGGATGGCATAGCCATGGCTGACCAGGTAGCTTTCGAACAGCCGCCTCGTCTCGGCCTTTTTGGGGCGCAGCACCAGCTTTTCCTGCTGTATTTCCTCCAGGCGCACGCTGGTGCGCTTGGCAAAAGGATGGCGGGGGGATACCGTCAGGCACAGGTAGTCCGTTCCCAGAAGGATGCAATGGCTGTTGTCGTTTTTGATCACGCCATCCACAATGGCAAAATCGATCTCATAAAACCGAAGCATATTATCAATATTTTTTATGGTGCCCCTTACAATTTGAATATGAACGCTGGGATGGCTGCTGCAATAAGCGGCCAAAACCTGAGGCACCAGAATGTCGCTGGCGGTGGGCGTAATGCCCACGGTGAGGCTGTTGATTTCCTTCTGGCAGTCTTCAATGGCCTGCCGGACTTTTACGGAAAGCGCCATGGCCCGGTGCGCGTATTTGAGCAGCACCGCCCCCGCGGGCGTAGGCTTCAGTTTGTGCTTCCCCTTTACAAAGATATGGATGCCATACTCCTCTTCCAGCAGGCGGATGTGGTGGCTCACCGCCGGCTGGGTCAGGGAAAGCGCTTCCGCCGCTTTCGTGTACGACCCCAGGCTGTCAAGGGTCAAAAGCGTTTTGATTTTTGGATCGATCAAAAAGAAGCACCTCCCACAAACGAATTATAAATACAATTTATGATCTCCTGATAAATTATAATTTGATTTTACATCAAGCCATGCATATAATCAACCCCAATCAGGCGGAACGCTTTTGTTTTTTGGACGGAAGCGGAATCCGGCCGAGGAAGAGGATAGGGGGAATCGCCCATGGCGAATATTTTGACATTTCTTCATCCGCAGGCGCTGGTCCTGCTGAGGCTGGCGGCCATGCTGCTGTCCGCCTTCGGTTTTTCCCGCATCACCAAGCTTGTGAAGCTCCCCAACGTGACGGGGTATATTCTTTCCGGCATACTCATTGGGCCTTACGTATTGAATATCGTTCCGGCCCAAATGACGGACGCCATGTCCTTTGTCACGGATGTGGCGCTGGCGTTTATCGCCTTTGGCACAGGCAAGTATTTCAAGGCAAGCGTTATCAGGCAAAGCGGGTGGGGGATCGTGGTCATTACCATGCTGGAAGCCCTGATGGCCTCCCTGGCGGTAACGCTGGTCATGTCGCTGGTCTTTCATCTGTCTTTGCCGTTTTCCCTTTTGCTGGGGGCCATCGCCTCCGCCACGGCGCCCGCCTCCACGCTGATGACCATCAGGCAGTACAAGGCCAAGGGGCATTTCGTAAACACCATTTTGCAGGTAGTGGTGCTGGATGACGCTGTGGCGCTTATCGCCTTCAGCGTGTGCGCGGCGGCGGCGCAGGTCATTGAAAGCCATGGTGCGGTGAATGCGGCAAGCGTCACGCTCCCCATCCTGTACAACCTGGCCGCCATTTTTCTGGGGGCGGCGGCCGCGTTCTTGCTGCGCTTGATGATGCGCCATGTGCTGTCCTCCTACAATCATCTGCTGATTGTAGTTATCCTGCTGTTGGCCCTGTCGGGGGTATGCGCGGCGGTGGATGTTTCCCCCCTGCTTTCCTGTATGATATTTGGCATGGTTCACGCGAATATTTCCGCCGGGCATACGGTATTCAAGCGGATCAACCGGTTTTCACCGCCCATATTGACGCTGTTTTTCGTGATCTCCGGCATGCGGCTGAATGTGGACGCGCTGGCGGCGGCAGGCATCATCGGGGTCGTTTACTTCTTTGTCAGGATCGCGGGCAAATATGCGGGGGCCAGCCTGGGAGCGGTGCTTGCC
>JAEWWY010000491.1 GCA_023458835.1 Bacillota bacterium | reverse complement strand
CCGCCAATACCTCAACATCGTTTTACGGCAAGCAGGCTGGGCATATCTGTTATCACATCCCGATAGGCTTGCATGAGGTCTGCAGAGCGCTTCCTTTCCCCAATGAAAAACCATCCCTTGGCAGTGTGGGACGAAGCCGCCTCCCCCATATACCCGTGACAGGAATAGACCTGGGCCAACCTTGCGCAGCCGTCAAACCAATTCATAGAGTCATTATATCACCTGACGCAGCGGCAAAGTCAACAGGGAGTTCAATTTACTTTAGAATGAATAAACAACAGCCCCATACTCTAAAACGATAGCTGCGGCTATCGTTTTAGAGTGTCACCTTCTGCACCATATCACCAACAATGGTTCAGATAACCGTTTCGTTCTGTTCCAGCCTCTCTATGGGGGGAGGCCCATAACGCCTCCCATTGCCGATATCCCGAATGCGGTCGGCGGTCGGATCGTACATTTGAGGAAGGATGCCCATGGGCTGCGGTTCGTTTTGAGCCGGAATGATGGCCGGCATCGGTTCGCCGGATTCCGCGATCTTTGCCCGCAGCCGTTCCCGAAGCTCAGCCTTCACATTGTCGAAGCGGCTGAAATGCATCAAATTTTGCAGCTCATAAGGATCGTATTCCATATCATACAATTCCGTTTCCACATAGCTATCAGAGCGCATATCCTTAAACGGGTCCTTGTCCGGAGCCTGAACACAGTATTTCCACTTATGCGTGCGCAGTGCCCGGCCCACCTGCGTCTGGGAGATCTGCACCAGCACCTCCTGCGGCCAGGGCGCCTCCGGGTGCGTAAGCAGCGGCACCAGGGAGCGCCCATCCATCCCCTCCGGCACGGGCAGCCCTGCCGCCTCCAGGAGTGTTGGCGCCACATCAATAAGGCTTACCAATTGATTGATGACCCGGCCGGTGGAAAAGCATCCACCATGAAAGGCCATAGGGATCCGGATCGAGCTTTCATGGGGCGACATTTTGTTGGCGCTGTTCCGGGTATTGAAGTGCTCTGCATGGTCTGTGGTAAACAGCACTATGGTATCGTCATACAGTTTCAGGCTGCGCAGTGCATCCATCACCCTGCCAAAGGCCTCATCAATGCGCTTGACCACCGCCATATACCCGGCCATATGCCGCGCCGAGGTGCCGCCCAAAGCGGCAAGATCCGGCGGCATCCATTTCCCCTGGTACATGTTTTCGGTATCCTTGGGGGCGGAATAGGAAAAGGAGTGATTCTGGCAATGAGGCTCCAGCAGAGATATAAACAGGAAGAAAGGCTCGTCCTTATTTTGATCAATATATCGGATCGCACAATCCGTCACCCCATCCACCCGGTAACCGGGGATGCGCGCCGGCCGGCCTTCCCCATCATACATCACCAGGTCATAGGCATCCGCCGAATATTCCAGCAGATTGGACCCCAGCCAATCCCTGTATCCGCCGCGCTGATCCTCAGGCACAATATCCTGGTCTGCCAGGTGCCATTTTCCGATATACCCCGTGCGATAACCGGCGGCATTGAAATGATCGGCCAGGGAAACATTGGGCCGGTTGCAAAGGGGGATACCCAGCAGATAACAGCCGTTCCGCGTGGCATAGCTCCCCGTTTGCAGGCAGGCCCGGGCCGGGGTACAGATGGGCTGGGGTGAAAACGCCTGGCGGCACAGCGTCCCCTCCTCCGCGAAGGCATCAAAATTCGGGGTCAGGCCAACCGGATTTCCATACTTACCCATCACATCATGGCGCTGTTCATCCGTCAAAAATACGATCACATTTCGTTTCACTGTCCGTTATTCTCCTTTCAGATTCTCCTGTACAGATCCGGGAAGACCGCCCGACAAGGCGCGGTATTCTCCCGCCGTCATGCCGTTGATTGCTTTAAACTTTCTAAGAAAATTGGATACATCCAGATATCCGATATCGTGCACGATATCCTTGACCTGCTTGTTTGTTTCCGTAAGCTGCCTTTTGAATTCCGCCATGCGCAGGCCACCGGCGTACTGAGAAAAGTTGACGCCCATATCCTCCATAAAAATGGCGTTGATCTTCGTCCGGGAGATCCCAAGGGCCCTGATCACCATATCCTGGGAAAAGTCCACCTCCATGCAATGCTCGTGAATATAGTTTAAAAGGCCTGTGCGCATCTGAATATCGGCGACCTGCTGCTTTTCCCGTATGGCGTCGCACAAATCCTGGACAAAGGGCTGCATCGTGTCCTGAAAGGCGGCAAAGGAGTCGCTTACAGGCAGCTTCATAATCCTTTCATTGAATTGTGAAATACCGTAACGCCCCAGCAATTCCATCAGGGAATGGCATAGGTCATACATACAGAACTGAAACTGCAAATAGGAATCCATGCTCTCCCCAAAACGCTCCGCAATGGATTGAAGCGCGGAGCGGGCCACCGTTACATCCGCATTGTCAATGCCCTCCAGGAAAAGATATTTTTCCGGAGCGGAGGACAGGCTGGCGGCATTGAGACTGTTGGCCAGGGAGGGTTCGTACAGGGTATACTTTTCATTTTGCCGCATGGGGCCTGTGCGCAGGGCTACCACCGCCTCATGAAAAGAATAGTTGAGCCGTATTGCCTCCGCATACAGGCTGCCTACGCCGATCTGCGCGCCTGCGATATCCCTACTCTTTAGGTAATCACACAGCGCCTGTGCATATTCCGCCAGGAATCCTTCAGGCGCTTGGCCCTGCCCGGGGCTGAAGTTGATCAGCAGGCAGATGCCCGGGGTATGGAGTGGGGCGGTAAAGATCACTTCCGCGCCTTCGGGGCAAAAGCCGCCGATCTCCTCCAGTTCCTGGTGCGGCCGTGTGCCGGGACCCCTCCCGCCAGGGCTGATATGCATGGCAAAAAAGCAGCTTCCCTTGAACTTCACATCCGCGCAGCGCAGCAGATACCGGTATTCCTCATCGCCAGCGATCCTGCTGTAGATGAGTTTGGCGGCCAGTTGCTCCCGGGCCAACTGCTTCTGCTCATCCAATTGAAGCGCCAGAACTTTCTGCCTTTGTGTGGTTTGTTCCCAGCGCAGCATCAAATAATCCATTTCATTTGTGCCCCGCCCGCCCGGAATGGCGTCGAACAGGCTGATGAAGGTCTTTTTGATAGGCAGGTAATTCCATTGCGCAATCAAAAAGCTCAGCGCCACCACAACCGCCATAAGAATACCGCTTAATAGCCAAATGTTGGCACTATTGCGCTGAAGTGCCGCATAGAATACGCTTTGGCGGTATACGCACAGATACGTCAGCCCATTGTCGGGGTCCAGGCTGCGCACGGACACCAGCCTTTGCCCGCCCAAACTCCTTTTTATCACACCAATCCCCTGCTGCTGCTTCAGAAAGGAATCGTCATAGGCAAGATCCGTATCCAGTTCACGGGAAATGATCACATCCAGGCGATCGTTGAGAATATGGAAATTGCATTGCAGCCTTCCCAAGCAATCCTTCAAAAGCGCGTCAAAGGTTGCGTAAGGAATCAGAAAAAAGAAGTCGGCCACCGGCTTTGTACCAATATATATGGGCGAAACAAAGGCGACAATCCCGGCAGATCCGCTGCCGGCCCGCGGGCCGACCAGCAAAATGCGTTCGGACATGCAACTGTTAAGGTTCGTAAAAAAGCCGGACATTTCAAAATCATAGCTGTCCTTGTACTGCGCCGTGAAACCGGTGTAGTGCATCCTTCCCTTGCTGGAATACACATACTCATCGCCCCTCATGTACAGATAGGCCGCCGCCTTATCCCCAATGGCGCTCTCTCCCCGCTTGAGCACCATGGCAATCGCGTCTTCCTGCTGGTAGGCGTGGTCCGAACCCAGCAGGCCGCTCAGGTCCTGAGCTGCCTCAGAACGCAGTCTCAAAAAAAGCATGGATATCTGGGATACCGTCTGCGTATTGGTGTTCAGATATTGCTGTTCAACATAAATCGAAAGGTTCTGTGTGCTGATCTGGCTGAAAATCAGGCAAAACACCACCACCGGCACAACGATCAGCAGCATGGAGCGTAAAAAGCGCAGCCGAAGGCTTCCGCGGCCCGTCATCCATCTCCCCCCTATGCAAAAAAGTATAGCATGCTCCATCGCCGGCCGCAATCGGCCGGGCAGCTTATATCAATGCCTGTGCAAAAATACATGTCGGAGCGATAAAACACATTTTCCTATCCGGCCGTATACACATCCAAAGCGAAAATACAGATTGACGGAGAAATTTCGTTTTGCCATATTGATATATAGATTTATTGAAACACGGCAGCAACTTAAGCAAAGGAAGTGGTTGTGAATGAATGCAATGCACGCAAGCCGGCCCGCATCATTATGGAAACGAATGAAAAAATTTAAATACTTATATTTGATGTTTGCGCCCGTAGTAGCCTATTACATCATTTTTCATTATGCGGGCATCTATTATGCGGTGATCGCTTTTCAAAACTATAAGCCAATGCGGGGCATCTCAGGGAGCGCGTTTGTAGGTTTCAGGCATTTTTCCGAGTTTTTCTCCAGCGTAGGCGCCTGGCGTCTGGTCCGCAATACGCTTTTGCTCAATGCCCTGATGCTTCTGTTCGCTTTTCCAGCTTCCATTCTGTTTGCATTGATGATTAATCAGATGAGGGACAGCCTGTACAAAAAGACCATACAAACGGTCACCTATATGCCGCACTTCATTGCCACGGTGGTGGTGTGCGGCCTAATCTCCGAGTTTTCCCAAGCCAGTCAATTGCTCAACGACCTGCTGGCTTTCTTCGGATTTCAAAGAAAAAACCTTCTCTCCCAGCCGTCCTATTTCCGGGCCATTTATGTGCTTTCGGAAATCTGGCAGCACCTGGGCTGGGGCACCATCATCTACCTGGCGACCCTGTCCGGGGTAGATCTATCGCTCCACGAGGCAGCGGCCATCGATGGCGCCGGCCGGCTGAGGCGTATTTTCCATATCAATCTGCCGGCGCTGATGCCGGTGATTACCATTCAGCTCATCCTGCGCATCGGGCGCATGATGTCGCTGGGGCATGAAAAGGTGCTATTGCTGTATAATCCCCTGACCTATGAAACGGCGGACATCCTGTCCACCTTCGTCTACCGGCGTGGCCTTCAGGAGATGGATTACAGCTATGGCGCGGCCGTGGGGCTCTTCAGTTCGGCGGTGAACCTTCTCTTGTTGATTTTTGCCAACCGGTTCAGCAAGCGCGCCACTGGCAGCAGTGTATGGTAGGAAAGGAGGCTGGGCGGATGCTTGAAAAGCGCAATCCCTTGGGCTGGTGCCTGACCGGCGCCAATTATCTGATCATCACCATGGCGGCGTTTGTCTGTTTGTACCCCATGATCCATGTCCTGGCGGCCTCCTTGAGCGACCCAAAGCTGTTGCTGATGCACACGGGGGTTATGTTTTGGCCGGATGGTTTTTCCCTGAAAGGATACCAAACCGTGCTCAACAGCCCCAACATCCTTCTTGGTTATGGAAATACCCTGTTTTACGTTGTCGGGGGCACGGGAATCAATATGCTGCTGACCCCCCTTGGCGCCTACGCCCTGTCCAGGCGAGGCTGGCCCTTTCGCAAGCTGTTTGTGTTCCTGTTCGTGTTCACCATGTATTTCAATGTGGGCATCATTCCAATGCTGCTGATGGTCAAGCAGCTTGGGCTATACGATTCCCGCTGGGCGATCATTTTGCCCACCGCCATCAATACCTGGAATATGATCGTTATGCGCACCGCCTTTGACGCGGTGCCGCCGGAGCTGCAGGAGGCGGCGCACATTGATGGCGCCAACGACATCCGCATTCTGTTCCAGATCTATTTTCCGGTGGCCAAGGCCACCATGGCGGTCATGTTCCTGTTTTATGCGGTGGACCATTGGAATGGCTGGTTTTCCTCGCTGCTCTATCTTCAGGACAAAAGCAAGCATCCGCTGCAGATGTTCGTCCGGGATATCCTCCTGTTTGATGCCGCGGCCGGCATGACCGATGATGCTGATGCCATGTATTTAAAGCAGTTGTCCAAATTCGCCGTGGTGATCGTGGCTGCCGCCCCCATTTTATGCGTATATCCCTTTGTTCAAAAATTCTTTGTCAAGGGTGTCATGCTGGGATCTGTAAAGGGATAGCAGATTCCAGTACAGAAATCAGGAAAGGAGGCATATACGCAAGGATTCACGGAAGCGGTATCTACCGCGGGCGGAAGCCTGCTTCCTTCATCCATGCCCGCAAGATCATTCACTGCCTGAAGGAGGAAAAAATCATGTTGAAAAAGCTATGGGTACTTTTCATTGCCTTGGTCATGCTGGGCGGAGCCCTCTGCGCCAGCGCGGAATCGCTTTATCCCATTGACACCGCCGGGAAAGAGGTCACGCTTACGGTATTCCGCAGCATGGACCCCAGCCTGATCGACTACATCAGCGATTGGAACGAAACCCCCTTTTGCCAGGCCATCGAGAAGGCCACCGGGATTCATGTGGAATTCATCTCCCCCACCAATGCCAACGCCGCCGAGGCGTTGAACCTGATGGTAGCCTCCGGCAAGCTCCCGGATATCGTCATCGGCGCCAACCTGTATTCCAACGGCATGTATCAGGGTGTCATTGATGGGGTGTATAC
>JAEWWY010000490.1 GCA_023458835.1 Bacillota bacterium | reverse complement strand
ATCGTCAACTACTGCCGCAGCTACGGCGGTATCACCGAAGTGGAGGGCCATGATGAGGCGCTTTACTTCATGCACAGCCAGGACAACATGGGGCCGCCCTCCATGGCGCACCTGCAGCAGGAGTTTGACGGGCTCCGCAGGAAATATCCCGGCGCCGAAATTGCCGCCTCTACCCTGGCCGCCTTTGCCGCCGGGCTGGAAAATATCCGGGAAAAGCTTCCGGTCGTTACGGACGAAATCGGCGATACCTGGATTCACGGCATAGGCACCGATCCCAAAAAGGTGTCGGCGCTCCGGGCGCTTGCGCGCCTGGACGGCGCCTGGATGAAGGATGGCACCTGGGCAAAGCACAACCTTTTGCTGGAGGATGGGCGCGACGCCCGCTCCGCCTTTCTGGAGGAGCTGCTGCTGGTCTGCGAGCATACCTGGGGGCTGGATACGAAAAAGTATCTGACCGATTTTACAAACTGGAACCGCAGCGATTTTGTTCAGGCACGAAAGCGTGACCTGCTGGAAGACGCCTACGGGCAGGTAACAGGCTGCCAGGAATATTTCGCCTTTGCGAAAGAGGAGTTTTTGGGGCAGCATCCCTCTTCCGTCACCTGGGACACCCGGTCCTATTCCTTCTTTGAATCCTCCCATGAGGAGCAGAGGCAGTATGTAACCCGGGCGGCCAATCTTTTGCCGGCGCCATTGAGGGAAAAGGCCGTCGCGCTGATCGCGGACCCGGAAAGCGAAACGCTTTGCGCTCCCCTTCCCCCAGGCCTCCTTCAAGAGGGGCGGCTGAATGGGATCGGCCTTGCATATCAGCCGGACGGAAGCATCACCCTCTCGCCCGGTGGCGGCGCTGATTTCCGGCTTTCCATCGGCGCGGCGGAATATCAGGAGGTGGGACAGCGCTCCTATCAAATCCTTGCCGAGCGGTTTCTTTGCGATATGGACGCATACAAAAATTGGGCTGTACCGGACAACTGCAAGCCTGGCCTGGAAAACAGCGACGCGCCGTACGGCAGCATCACCCACAGGCCCCAGATGGACGCCGCCATGCATATGAACGGCGGGGCGCTTTGCTGGAAGGGCGCGTATCCCCCATCCCCCAAAGCGCTGTCTGGCTGCCCCGCAACCTTCGAAGCCGCCCTGTGCCCCCTTGCGCAAGGGAAGCTGCTCCTTACGGTATGGCTCAGGGGCAAGCATGCCAACCGCAAGCCGGAAGCGCTGTTCCTGCCCCTGGCCTTCCCGCCGCCGGCCAAGGTACAGCTTGAAAAGGTGGGGACCTGGGTATCCCCTGAGTGCGTGGCGGATGGTGGCAACGAGCGCTGCCACGCGGTACAGCGCATCCGTATCGCTGAGCCCGGCAAGGATGGCTGGCTTCTTGAACCGCTGGATACGCCGCTTCTGGCAATCGGCAAGCCTGACCTTCTGGACTTTTCCCGCCCGGACCGGTGGGACAGGCTTTATTTGGCCCTTTACAACAACCTGTGGGGCACCAATTTCAAGATGTGGTATGAAGAGGATATCCTTTGCCGGGTGATGATCACATATGAGGGGAGAACCGCTTTATGAAACTGCACTATTATGGCACGGCCGCGGCGGAGGCAATACCCGCCCTGTACTGCTCCTGCGCGATCTGCGAAAACGCAAGAAAGGTAAGGGGCAGGGAAATCCGCTCCAGGCATCTGACCACGGTGGACAGCGATATACAGTTTGATCTTTCTCCGGACTTTTTCTATCATATCACCTCTTTGGGCATGGAACCCCGTGTCATAAAGCACCTGGTGGTGACCCACGCCCACAGCGACCATTTCGCGCCGGACCCTCTCAATCTGCGCCGGCATCCCTTTGCCCTGACGGAAGTTATGCCTATCAACCTGATCTGTAACGAAACGGTGGCCAGGCAAGCGGAAGCCGCCATGGAAAAAGGATTTTCGGGCAGCAGCGTCAATCTTGCCATGATCATGCCTTATACGCCCATGGCATTGGACAAGGAAACCACCCTCACCGCCATGCCGGCCCATCACGCGCCGGAGGCTGGCGGCGGATACATCTACCTGCTGGAACGCAAGGAAAAGCGGCTGCTGTACGCCCACGATACCGGCATTTTTGCAGACGAGGTATTCGATTATCTTGCCGGGCGCGCCTTGAGCGCCGTATCCCTGGACTGCACGGGGGCCTACAAGGGCGCCGGCGAGCATCACATGCACATCCCCGGCTGCGAAAAGCTGGTCAAACGCCTTGCGGAAAGCGGCGCGCTGAAAAAGGATGCCACGGTGATCTTGAGCCATTTCTCCCACGGCGGCGGCGCGACCCAGGCCGACCTGGAAAAGGAAGCCGCTGTTCGCGGCTGGATTTCCGCCTATGACGGGATGGCCGTGGAAATCTGATGCAATTGCGGCTTTTCATGCGGCGCTTCCGTAGCTGGCAGTCGGCCGGCAGGCAAATAAAAAGAGACTGCCGCGCTTTATGCATTGTATGTTCAAAGCGCAGCGGTCCCTTTTTTCTGAATCCGTAAAACAGGCTTACAGCACGTTGGAAGACGTGCATTCCACAAATATGCTGTTGTCCTTGCGGCGGACCAGCTTGGCTTTATTGCCCTGGCCGTCATCGATGGTCATTTTCTCCAGGTCATACTGGGTCATAAAGGTGACGGCATCGCTTTCCACAAAGCCCACCCAGCTTCTGCGGTCCATCTGGGTCTTCTGCTGTTTGCCCTCCATCATTTCCTCAATGGTGAGCCTTTTGCTTTCTTCCATGCGCATGTTCCTCCTTGATAAAGTGCCCAAACAGCATACCGCAATTTCAGGCCCTAAACAATAGCGCGGCCGCTTTTTTTACAATTTGCGCGGATGCTGTCGGATGATATATTTATGTATATTTCCGGTAAAGCACATATTCCTGCATTTCCTTTTGAAATCCGGCGCTGTGAAGAGCATCCGCCGCTTCCGGTGGGTATTCCTTGAGCGTAAGCCTGGAAAGGGCCGGGAATATGCGCCGCCCCGCGTAATCCTGAACAAAGGCTTTCAGCGCATCGGGCAGCAAAGCGTTGTCAAAGGCACGCAGCGTCTTTCCCTGGCGTTCAAATACCGCCACCGGGAGGCCGGCCCGCAGCGCCACCGCATTGCCCGGCAGGTTCATGAACGGCCTGTCGGGGACATGGGCCAGATACTTGCCGAAGGGCTGCATGGGGTCCACGGCCGGCAGCCAGGCGATGTCATCCGCCGGCTGCTCCAAGGCCTGCATGACCCCCAAAAAGTCGCCGTCCCTTATAAACTGCATGCCGGACAGCCCCTCGATGAAGTACCCGCGCCGCACGCGCCCGGTATACTCCCACAGCCGCAAAAGCTTGACCGCCTCGGTCCAGTTGAGCCCCTGGGCCGTTTCCCGGCAAAGCAGAATGCACCGGTCAAAAGCCCGCTCCAACTTAAGTTCCATGGAAAGCTCCTTCAGCGGGCGCGCAAGCTCCCACCGGCCGGAGGTGGCGGCCATGACGCGGGCATTCACCCGCCGCCTTACAGTCACCTGGGCGTTTTGCTCGCCGCTCAGCCACTGGCGGATGGGCACAAAGCTGTCTGCCCTGGTCAATCCCTTTTCCGCCAGTTTCAGCAGCGTATCCTGCACAGCATTGTCTCCCAAAAGGGAGGACAGGCTGTGGGAAAAGCTGGCGCCCCTTTTTTGAAGCGTTTCAAAAAGCAGCTTTTCCCGGCCTTCAAGGGATGCGCCCATCCGCGTGGCATCGGCATCCCAGTCGGTGTCCTCATCCAGATGAAAGCAAAGCTCAGCGTCCGGCGTCATGCGCCAGAATAGATGCCCTTGCGAAAGTACAGCATCCAAAAGCTCCGGGCGGTAGCCGCTCACCCTTTTGGGCAGCAGGATGGTTTCCCACCAGCCGGGAGGGAAGGCGGCACCGCAAAGCGATTTGAGCGCCGATTCCAGTTGTTCCCTGGGCGGGGCCGGCCTTTGCACGCGGCTTGCAAGCAGCGCCGCATACCGCTCCGGCGGCATCGTCCTGATCTGCTTGCGGCGCATGCTCACCGTCTCACGCACGGCACGGTCAAACAACTGCGCGTGATAATACAATCCCTGATATTCCACCGCGCTGCCGTTCTGGCACAGGTCCGCCAGAACCCTGAGCGCCGCCTCCTCCGGGAGGCTGTACCGCTGGGCGGCCTGCTCCATGGCCTGCGGCCCGCGGTAGCGCAAAAGCCTTCTTACAATGTGCTCCCTGGCCTCCTTGTCCCCGCCCTGCAGCGCCGCCTCGTATTCCCCGGCATGCTCCGCCGCGATCCAAAGCCCCGGTTCGATGTACCTTGCCAGCTCCCTCTGCTCCAGCGCTTCCAGCCATTCGGGGGGTACATCCACCTCCCCCGGTGCAAGGTCGCCTTCGATCATCAAAAGCGTGTGCAACTGCGCTTCATTTTCAGGCAGGCGCGCCCGTTCCGATACCTGCTTCAGTTGCTGGGGCGCCGGATCAATAAGCTGGGCTTTGTTCAGCGCTTCCTCCACCGCAACGTATACGCCCGATGGCGTGGGCGCGTATTCATATACCATGGAGGCTTCCGTCTGTCTCCTCAGCGTCAGCGACATGGGCGACGGCGTCTCCGGATACAGCTCCGCCACCCTTATATCCCCTGACCGGATGGCGTTCAAAATCCGTTCCACACCGTCCAGATCCCAGTAATCCTCCAGGCATTCCCGCTTTGTTTCACGCACCAGGGGATGATGTTCGCTGGTAACAAGCACGTCCAGCATTTGGGCGCTGCGCATCCGCTGCACCCATAACGGCTGGCGCCCGGCGTTTTTCATGCCCATCATCAGCGCCCGGGCCGCATTGTAGCGAAACGCCATGTTGTACACCGGCGTCACAGGCAATACCGCCTTTAAGACCGCGCCGGCCGATTCGGGGGAGATGGCCTGCAAAAGCCTTTCGGGCAGCAGCCTGTCCTCGTAGGGAAACAGCAAAAAACCGTCGTCGTCGGCTACAAAATTGATATTCATGCCGGTCTTCCGCTTGGCGGCCTCCATGGCCAGGATGCCCAGCGGCTCGTTCACGGGCCGGCCAAAGATGGAATGGACCATCATTTGCGGATTTCCCGCCTCATCCCTGTAATGCTCTATGATCAGCGTGCGGTCGTCCGGCAGCGTGCCGGTGGCGGCCATCTGGCGCTTGACGAACTCTCCCGCTCCCTTGGCCGCCGCCTCATCCAGCCCGAGGGCGTATAATTCGTTCAGCAGCGTTCCCGCCTCACCAGCCTTGGTGAGCCTTCGCAGGATTTCCCCGTAGGCCAAGCCTGTTTTCAGCCTTCGGCCCTTGATATCCCCTTTCCAAAAGGGTACCCGCGCCCCTGATGCGGCGGCAGGGACAACCGTTACCGTATCCTTCTGGATCCTGGCGATCTGCCAGGCAAAGGAGCCAAGCAGGAATCTGTCCCCCACCCGGCTTTCGTATACAAATTCCTCGTCCAGCTCCCCCACCTTCACGCCGCTTTCCGTTTTGGCGGCGTACAGCCCCTTGTCGGGGATGGTGCCCCCGGCGGATACCGCCAGCATGCGGCTGTAGGAGTCCTGCTCCACCCTGTCATGGATGCGGTCGTACAGCACCCTGGGCCGCACGGGGATATCCCTGTCATGCTCGTAGTCTCCGGCAAGCATGCACAGCACCTCCCGCAGGTCCCTAAGCGTCACCTCCCGGAAGGGATAGGCCCGGGGGAGGATGGCCATGGCTTCCTCAAGACTGTACCCGCCGGCGGCAGCCATGGAAACAAGGTGCTGGGCCAATACATCCAAACACAGCCTGGGCGGCTTCAAATGCTCCACGCCGCCTTTGCGCACCACTTCCGCGGTCAGCCCGCTGAACAGGCTTTCCACCGGCATGCGGGGAAAGATGTACATGGTACTGACCCTGTTGGGGTTGTGCCCAGCCCGGCCCAGCCGCTGCATGGTGCTGGAGATGGAGCGGGGGCAGCCGATTTGAAACACCTGGTCGATCTCTCCCACGTCGATGCCCAGCTCCATGGAGGATGTGGCGCAGAGCAGGCGCAACTGGCCTGCGCGCAGCGCCATTTCCACCTCCAGCCGCTGCTCCTTGGAAAGGCTTCCGTGATGGGTTCTGGCAAAGCCCTCGCCGCCCAGCTCGTTTACGTAATAGGCCAGCTTCTCGGCATAGGCCCGGCCCTCCGCAAAGGCGATGACGCTGCGGGCCTCCTGGCAACGGTCATAGACCGATCTTGCGATCTCCTGCCAGGCGGCATCCTTCTTGATTTCGCTCGTATCCCTGATGGGGCTGGTGATGATAAGGCTGACTTCCTTGCGCATTTTCGGCGCGGCGATGGCCGCCTTTTCAGGGGAAAGATATTCCGCGGCCTTGTCCAGAGGCTCGATGGTGGCGGACAGGCCGATGCGCTGGAGCGGCGCTGCGCAAAGCTTGTCCAATCTTGCGATGGACAGCATCAGGTGCGCGCCGCGCTTGGTGTCGATCAGCGCGTGCAATTCATCGATGATGATCCACTTGGCCGTGCGCAGCACGGACTGGCCCGATTTCCCCGTCAGCATCAGGAACAGAGATTCCGGCGTGGTGATCAATATGTGCGGCGGCTTTTTCACCATCCTCTGGCGCTCGCTTTGAAGCGTATCCCCTGTGCGGATGGCCACATCCAAAAGAGCCGTGTTGGCATGGATATCGCTGAGCAGCGTCTCCTGGGCGATGCCCTCCAGCGGGCGGCGCAGGTTCTCCCGGATGTCGCCGGCCAGAGATTTTAGCGGCGACACATAAATCAGTTGAAGCTCCTGCTTCAGCGTGCCGTTTCCCGCTTCCCTCATCAGCCTGTCGATGAACACCAAAAAGGCGGACAGCGTTTTGCCGGTGCCGGTGGGGGCGGATACCAGCGTATGCTCCCCGTTGGCGATCAGCGGCCAAGCCGCCTGCTGCACCAAGGTCGGCGTGCCGATGCAGCGCGTAAACCATTTTGCGGTGACAGGGTCAAACAATTCCAGCGCGTTCATCATGATCAGGCTCCCATCCACACAGCGGACCCGTCACCTTTGCGGGCGGCGCCGCCACAGATCCGTTATTCTTTCCCTTTTTCTTCATCGGCCAGGCTTTCTCCTCCAGAACAACGTGTGC
>JAEWWY010000489.1 GCA_023458835.1 Bacillota bacterium | reverse complement strand
CCTACTGGCAGTTGCGCAACCCGGTGGTCGTGTACAAGTGGCGGCCCCAGCAGGCATCCTACATCCAGCAGATGCAGGATTGGGCCAACGCCAATGTGGACTTCTCCGGCGGCATCTACAAGAACCTGGACCCCACCGGCGAGAGCGAGGCCGCCATCGCAGCCACCAAGATCGCCACCGACTGGGAGCAGACCTTGTCCGCCCTGATCACGGCGCCCAGCGAGGCGGAATTTGACGCCGAATGGCAGAACTTCCTCACAAGAAGGCAGGAAAACGGCTTTGACCTGGTGGTTGATTACCGGCAGCAACTGCTCACGGAGCGCAAAGAGAAGCTGCAATAATTTGTTCTGGATACACTGCGACGGGCCGGAGACACATCCGGCCCGCCCTTTTAAGGAGCATGCATGGAACTGCATCAAAGCATATTTGAACCCTTTACCGGCGTTGGGCGCAACCCGCTGCGTCCCCGTTCCGGATTGATCCTCTCCGGCGCGGGCCAATGCGTGGAAAGCGCCTTTGCCATGACGCTGGCCTTGGGCAATGCGCATAAGCCTGTTTTGATCGCGCTGTATGAGGGCCTGAGCGTGGAGGGCTATCAGCCCAACCCATCGGTGATGGAAGCCGCGCACCTGTTCCCCGGCGCTATACTGCAGGTGGGCTTGCAGTTGCCTCTTTTCAATCCCGATGGGCTTTGGGCCATTGGCCGTGGGGAATATGATGCGCAGCTTGAGCGCATGGCGCTGCGGTATGCTGCTTTATTCTGCCCGGTGCTCTTGCGCATCGGCTATGAATTTGACGGCGAGGAATGGAACGGCTACGAACCCAAGGCTTATATCGCGGCCTACCGCCGCATTGCCATGAAGCTTGTGTGTGCCCCAAACGTCGCGCTGGTCTGGGATTCCTATACCACCGATACGGAAAACGTGATGGATTGGTATCCCGGCGATGATGTGGTGGATTGGTTCGGCTACAATACCATGTCACCCAAATTTGATTGCGGCAGGATGCTGGCCTTGGCCCGGGAGCATGGAAAGCCGCTGCTCAACGGCGAAGCCTCCTATGCCATGGATGCGGATCACTGCCCCTTTTCCCGGTGGGTGGAGGACTACTTTCAAAGTATGCGCATGCATCATGTGCAGGCCTGTCAGTACATCAACTGGCGCTGGCAGGTATATCCCAGGAACGCCAACTGGCATGATTGGCAGGATGGGCGCATCACAGATGATCCGGAAAAGGTGGCCGTCTATCAAGCGGCCATGGCCGGACCGGACCTTGTGGTGCGGGGAGCAGGCTACGCCCAGCCATTGCGGCTGGTGGCCGATTGCGGCCGCGCTATAGAGGAGGGCACGCCATCCGCGCCCTGGAAGCCCGAGGATGATCATCTCACTTGTGAAAAGGGCTATGCCCTTTGGGTGGAGGGGGCATGGACCACCTATGGCAGCGGATGGCAGTGCGGCTGGGTGGGGGAGAAGATGGTCCTTCATATAAGCACGCCGGAGGATTTTTCGGGCGCGCTTTTGGTCAAGCCCTTCGGCAAGGAGGAAATGCGCTTTGCCATCCATGGCCGGGAGGTCACCTGGCGGGCCGGGAACGGGTTCGCCCGCTTTCATGATCTGCCTTCAGGCGATGCGGTTATCTCCCTTTCCGGCACGGATGGAGAAACGGTGGCTTTGGAACTGGTTGCCCTCATGGCCTATGCGGAGGGATTGCCTTCCGTCACCGGCCTTTGCTGCCGGGATGGCACCCTTTTCTGGACCGTTGTCCATGGCGCTTCGTGCTACAGCGTATATGCTGACGGCGCTTTGATAGGAAGAACGGATACCAATCATTTTCCGCTTCCCTTTCCGGCGGCCCGCGCCTGTGTATCCGTCTTTGACAGCCGTCTGGGCGAAGGGAAGCCCGCGCATTTGCGGATGGAGGAATACCATGAATAAAGCCGGTTTGTTTATTGCGGCGCTGCTCTTTCTTTTGCTGTGTACACTTCCATCATTCGGCGAGGAGGCCCAAACTGTGCGGAAACTGACGTTTGAGGATACATTTGAAGGAATGCAGGTGGATGAATCCAAATGGCAGTTTCAATTGGGCACAGGGCAGAGCGAGGGCCTGACCCAATGGGGAAACAACGAGCAGCAATCCTATCAGGCGGAAAATGCCGTGGTGGAAAACGGGCTGCTGACCATCCATGCCCGCCAGGAGATCAAAGGCACCATACCCTATACCTCTGCCAGGCTGTGCACGAAGAATTTGTTTTCCCAGTGCTACGGCCGTTTTGAGGCGCGCATCCGCCTGCCCAAGGGGGAAGGATTCTGGCCCGGCTTCTGGCTGATGCCCCAGGATGAGGTATACGGCACCTGGGCTGCCAGCGGGGAAATCGACATTATGGAGGCCAAGGGCCGCTTGCCGGGCCTTACCTACCATACCATCCATTTTGGCGGAGTCTGGCCCGATAACACCCATGTGAGCAAATCCTATGTGATTCCGCAGGAGACAGAGGATGGCTTTCATGTCTTTGCGCTGGAATGGGAAGAAAGGGAGCTGCGCTGGTATGTGGATGATATGCTTGCAGCCAGGCAAAGGCTGTGGGAAACGAGGGGCCACGCGTATCCCGCCCCCTTTGACCAGCCCTTTTATGTGATCCTGAATCTGGCCGTGGGCGGAAACTTTGACCAGGGCAGGATGCCGGGAAGCATGGGAGGCCCGCTGGAGGCACAGATGGAAGTGGATTATGTCCGGGTCTATCAATGGGAAAAGGACTAGAGCAGACCATGCCATCAGCATCCATCCGTACTGTATGGACCAAGTGACTGGTCTGCCGGGCCCAAAGCACCGGGGATGAAAATAGAAAAGGCCGTTCCTGTACCCGGCTCGCTTTCCACATGAATCCTGCCGCCATGTTCCTGAACAATCCATTGCACAATGGAAAGCCCGAGCCCGGTACCGTTGCGGTCACGGGAAAGATCTACCCGGTAAAAGCGGTCAAAGATATGGGGCAAGGCATCTTTCGGAATACCTATGCCATCATCACGCAGCACAATCACATTCTGCCCGCTGTCCTTAATGGCTGTAAGCAGAATTTTTCCGCCATGCTTGCCATACTTGACAGCATTCTCCACGAGATTGAGCAGCATTTGCGTAATAAGACTCTGATCTGCCTCCATTTCAAAATCCTTTGGGATCGTATATTCAAAGTGCATATTTTTGACTGTCATTTGTTCCATCATCGTTTCAGCAAGGCTTTCACATATGGCATCTAAGCGTATTGTCTCGATGCAAATGGGATAACGGCCCTCCTGCCCGCGGGTGATGGTCAGTAGCTGGCCGATGATTTTCTGCATCCGCGTGCATTCGTCGAGTATCGTATGCAGGGAGTCCTGCTGGTCGGCCG
>JAEWWY010000488.1 GCA_023458835.1 Bacillota bacterium | reverse complement strand
TGCTGACGGACGGGGAAGTCAGCTTCGCGCTTCCCGGCAGGATCATTGCGGCGGCAGGCTCCGCGAACCAATTTGCGCTGCTGGTGCTGCCCAGCGAGCATGCGACGTATTTTGACGTGATGATGTTTAATGAGATTTACCGCGCCTATGCCCCGGTGGGGCGCATCAAGCGCCAGGAGAACACCTATATTGAGCTGCGCACGGATCATATGATCGTCTGGGGCCCGGAGGAAAGCCTCATCTTTCACTACCCTATACCCCAGGTGTGGCTGCCGTATGGCTATACGAGCTATGCCTCCGCAGAAAACCTGCTGGGCGATGAGGAATGGAGGAAGCTGCTGGTGGGCTCCTGGTGCCAGGCGCCTGAGGTGGGCGCGGGATACGCCCGGCGGCTGGTATTTACCGGGGATGAGCTGTATAAGCTGCCCGCCCAGGAAGGCAAGAGCAAGAAAAAAGCTGAAAAGTCGCTATGGTACGTAGCCGAGGGCCGATTCCTGGACTATGTGGACCGGGACTCACCCCGCCAGTTGTGGCTGTCGGGCCCCTTTGGCGTACCGAAGGAGGAAGGGCCCTATTCCCCCAGAATCACCATTGATGGAACCACCTATTACAAGTATTCCGACGATCCCAGGTATTTTGACGACTTGAAGGCCTATGGCATCACCATAGAGCCATAACAGCCGGTGAAGGGAGAAAATAACGATGCATGCAATAAAAAGGGGGCTTGCGTTCCTGACGGCGATCCTTTTTTCCTGTTCATGGGCGGCCGGGGCAAAAGCCGCGGCTGTCCAGGGCATCCCGGCAGGGCAGGGGGTCTTCCTCTACCCCGGCCACGCGGAGTTTGCCCAGGGAAGCACATTGAAGCTGTACGCCTATGCCGTGCCGGAGGAGCAGGCCGCGGCCTTCACATGGGAAACCTCCAATCCCGAGGTGGCCGGGGTAGATTCTAATGGAATCATTACCGCCCATGCGCAGGGGGAAGCGGCCATCACGGCCAGCCTGGCCCGGGACCCGGCCCAAAAGGCCGTGTGCACCATCCGCGTCAAGGAGGAGGGCTCCACCCTGCTGTATGGCGCGGCGCCCTCCGATCCGCCTGACGATCCGCCCGCCGGGCCGGGGGAGGGATTCACCGCGCCTTCGGGGGAGGAACTGCCCGGCGATGAGGAAGCTGGGGAGAATCCTCCGGCGGAGGAATCCGGGGAGCAAGGCGAATCCCAGGAGGCGGAGGACAATATCCCCGTGGAGCATGACGATTCCATCCCTGTGGAGGTCATCCCCTCCATCGATGAATTCATATGGACCATCCAGATCGACGATGTGTATGACTGGCAGTCCACCCAGGGCGGCTTTGTGATGCATGTGCTGAACCGGCTTCAGTTCAAGGGCGTCAAGCACGGCGGGAAAACGCCCTTTGGTGAATACAAATGCACAGGCAACCTGGAGGTGGGCTATCCGGAAGGGGAGCTGGACGCATACCTTTCCGATTCGGAGGTCGTGGCCAAAACAAAGTTCAACCCTACCGGCATCATCAACGAATTCGTGTGCCAGGTAAAGCCGATGGATGCCGGCGCGCTTTATCCCAATTCCAGCGATCCGCTTTTGAAAACCATCCTGAAAGCCAACTACACGGGCATGGCCATAGGAGAAATCGCGCTGGAAACGGCGGGCGGCGGCCAGATTACGCTGACCGGCAAAGACGGTACCGTAACAGGCACGCATAAACTGAGCCTGACCGCCGTATTTCCCTACAAGCTGCGGATCGGAAAAAGCGGCTTTGTCACGCTGTCATATGAAACAAAGGCCAAGGAAAACGGTATCTTTACATTCAAGGGCAAGCTGTTCAAAACACCTATCAGGCCGGAGTGATTTTTTTTGGAACGGACATTGCTATTTTGGAGGCCTGCGTCCGCTGGGATATAGACCCGCTATCTCTGCGGATGCCCGTTATGAGAGCATGCTTCCAAGGGAGGCAAGCGTGTGCCGGTGCACCTGAGCCTTCCCCCAAAGGGGATGGCTCAGCCTGCTTGCCTTGTACCCCGTTTTCAAGACAGGGTGACAGGGAGTATGCTTCCTTATGGATTGGCCGTTCCCTCTTTCTGCTTTTGGGCATACATCCTTTGATCGGCCAATCCAATGATTTCATTGGCGGTAAGCGCATTGTCCCGCATCGTATAGGCGCCCAGGGACAAGGATGCCGTTATCGTCGTCCTATGATCGGCAGATACCTTGATGTCGGCGATCCTGCCGTAAATTCTTTCGATAATGTGATTGGCTGACGATTCATTTGTGTTGTTCAAGCAGATCACAAACTCATCTCCGCCATACCGGGCGGCCCAATCATTATTGCTGCGGATGCATTCCTGCAAGGCGCGGGCGACCCGTGTCAAAACCAGGTCCCCGACCGAATGCCCGTACGTGTCATTGATTTGCTTCAAATTGTCCACATCTGCAAAGAGCACCGATAGCGATTCTCCCTCCAGGACGGTTTTCAGGATGTCCGCGGGCAGGCGCTCATTGATAAACCGCCGGTTATACAAGCCGGTGAGGTCATCCTTTACGACGATATCGTTCAATTCCATCCATGCGGTGCTCAGCATGCGGCCCTCGCTGTATTCGCCGTGGCCAAGCAGCATCGTATCCGAAGCGTTTTTCAAAAGCTCCAGGACAGTCGGGTCTTTGGTGTTTTCCATGGGCAGCGCTGTAACCATCATGATGGCGGAATCCGATTGCTCAAGCTTCATAAAGCACTTGCTTCCCAGGTGGGCCCTGATGGATATGCAGTTATCGCAAATTTTTCCGTTTTTCCAATAATCATGGCAGACGGCTTCCGTTTCCGTCCTTTCACGGCCGCGATACTCCAGAACCACTTTCTTTACGGGGTCTACCAATCTCACCGCATCGTACATTTTCTCAAAGAGCTCCAGGTTCTTTTCCAGCCTTTCAATGGTTATGCTGTCCGACAAACAGCCCACCCGCTTTCCCATGGTATAAGAATGGATAGAATCATTATATACGAATTGCGCAGATAGTCAAAGGGGAGGCGCGCCGCGCCCCCCCCCTTGCGTTACTTTTCTTCCTTCTCCTTTTTTTGCCTGCAATCGGGGCAGAGGCCCTCGAATATCATGCGGTGAAAGGAGATTTCATAACCTGTCCGTTCTGCCAGTGCCTGGTCCAGCTCGGCGCGGTATGGGACAGGAGCGTCGCATACCGCGCCGCAGCCTAGGCACAGCAGGTGGTAATGCGGTTCCACGCGCCAGTCAAAGCGGTCCATCCCAGGCAGCCTGACATGGCGGATCTGATGATTTTGAACCAGCAGGTTCAGGTTCCTGTACACCGTTCCGCGGCTGATCTTGGGATCCTTCCCCCGCGTTTCCAGATAGATCTGATCGGCGCTGGGATGGTCGCCATGGGCTTTTACGGTATCCCAAACCAGTTTCCGCTGCCTGGTGCTCCGCTGCTCCTTCATCCGATACACTCCCGAGGAGCGCCTTCCGGCGGTTTACTCCATATCGCTGGAAAGCGTGGCTTTATTGAGGCTGTTGTTATCCAGCTTGGCCAGTTCCTTCACCTTGTCCAGGCACAGGTCCAGCGCTTTTGTCATGCGCTCTCCGTATTCCGGATCGGCCTTCAAACAGTGTACCGCATGACGGTACTTGATATTCTTCGTGACCGGCGCCATGTCTCCTGCCGTGTTGCCGATCAGGATCTGTTTTTTCTCCTCGGTCATTACGCGCCACAGGTTGCCGCCCGCGCGGAAGCAATCGTCGCTGGGGTCATCCTTGGGATCATAGCGCCACATGGCGCCTTCCAGATCCATAGGCGGTTCCGCCACCTCTGGCTGCGCGGTCCAGTAGCCGGCGCTGTTGGGAGAATAGGCGGGCGCTCCGCCATAATTTCCGTCCACGCGCATGGCCCCGTCCCGATGGTAGTCGTTCACCTGGCACTTGGCCTGGTTGACGGGGATCAGGTTATGGTTCACGCCCAGGCGGTAGCGCTGTGCGTCGCCGTAGGAGAATAGCCTGCCCTGCAGGAAGCGGTCCGGCGAAAAGCCGATGCCCGGCACCACGTGGGCGGGGGTGAAGGCGGCCTGCTCCACCTCGGCAAAGTAGTTTTCCGGATTGCGGTTTAATTCCAGCACGCCCACTTCGATCAGCGGGAATTCCTTATGCCGCCAGATCTTGGTGATGTCGAAGGGGTTCTCGTAATGGTTTTTCGCCTGCTCCTCGGTCATGACCTGGATGTACATTTTCCACTTGGGATAGTCCCCCTGCTCAATGGCCTCGAACAGAGCCTTGCCGTGGTACTCCCGGTCCATGCCGTTGATTTTTGCCGCTTCCTCGTTGCTCAGGTTCTTGATGCCCTGCTGCGTCTTGAAGTGGAACTTGCACCATACGCGCTCATTCTTGGCGTTATACAATGAAAAGGTATGCTCGCCGAAAAAGTGCATATGCCGGAAGGAAGCGGGGATACCCCGGTCGCTCATGACCACGGTGATCTGATGGAAGCATTCGGGAAGCAGCGTCCAAAAGTCCCAGTTGTTCTGAGCGCTGCGGCGGCCTGTACGGGGATCGCGCTTGACGGCGCGGTTCAGGTCGGAAAAGTTATGCACATCGCGGATGAAGAAGGTGGGGGTGTTGTTGCCAACCAGGTCCCAGTTGCCCTCCTCGGTGTAGAACTTGACGGCCACGCCCCGGATGTCGCGCTCGCAATCCGCCGCGCCGCGCTCACCGGCCACGGTGGAAAAGCGGAGAAACAGATCGGTTTCCTTGCCAGGCTGAAGGACCTTGGCTTTGGTGTACTTGGAAATATCGTGGGTCACGGTCAGCTTTCCGTAAGCGCCCCAGCCCTTGGCGTGCATGCGCCGCTCCGGGATGACCTCGCGGTTGAAGTGCGCCATCTTCTCCAGAAGCCATACATCCTGTAGGACTACCGGGCCACGGGGGCCGGCGGTGATGGCGTTCTCGTTGTCGGCAACGGGAGCACCCACCTCATTGGTTAATTTCTTGAACTCGTCCATGATTTTCCTCCTTCTATTTTTTATGATATATGATCAACAGAGCCCCTCATCCGGAACGCGGCTGGATGACGGAGCCTGTCAATGCTTCAGCGGAATGCCCCGGCATACATGAAAAGGATCCATAGATAGGCGCATGTTTTGGGAAGCATCAGCATGCCCAGCTTCCTGTTCTTGCTTGCAAAAAGCACCACCGGCATATAAAACGCAAAGCTGAGCGCGATGGCAAGCCACATCCACCGAAGGTCGGAAACTGCTTGCGCATTCAGGCCGAAGAGAAGCGCCACCGCGCCGCCCAGGAGCACAAACGGAATGTTCCGGTATACCGCCCAGTTCACCGGCGGCGCTTCATCGAACCATCTGTTCCGCCTGGAAAAGCAAAGCCCGATCCTCATGGCAGCCAGAGCATATACAATAGCTGTCCCAAAGGCCGCGGCCTCCGGGGAGAACAGCAATACCCCAATATGCCACAAAAGCGCATAGAATACCGTCATGGTGATGGAGGTAACGAATTTCCCAAACCCCAGCGCTTTTTGGAGCTTTCGCTCCGACCCCGTTACCGCGGCGATAATCCTGGGAACCAGGTGAAACGCATCCCCGCCTGCCAGCACCAGCGCCATGATGCCTGCCAGGAATTGCACCTGCTGCGTTGCCTGCGACAAAATATAGAGCCCGGTTATCAGGGCGGCGCACAGGTAGAGCACATCGAAAACCACCTCGAACCAGCCGAAAACCCGCTTGTTCATGGCTTCCCCCCTTACGCCTTCGGCCTGCCGGCTACAGAGGCCTTATTCTTTGCCCGCTGCGGGTTTTGCGGAAACCAGCCCTTTTCCACCCGCTTGGCCTGGTGCTTTAATTCCAGGATGCTCCAGAGCATCGTAAATCCCAGGATCGCCAGGATCGCCGAGGCCACAACCTGCGCAACCAGCGCGGCAGCCAGGCAAAAGACCAGCCCGCCAAACAAAAATACCGGCCATATCCGCTGGGTGAAGTAATATTCGCACTTGATCACAATGGGATGAAACAGACCAATGATCAAAAACGCCGCGGCCCCGATGATGATGCCAGACCAATGCATGCGCACTATCCTCCATCCGAACTATGCTAATAGGACTCATTACTAGTAGAATATACGAGAATGTGCTATATGTCAACCCTGTTCGGCAGAATTATTCATACTGCAATTTTCAATGGAAGGCAGCATGAAAAATGTTCGGCTGCCGGTTGACGCATAGGAAAAAGTATGGTACGATAGATATAGTAAACCTTTACTATATTCAAGATGTACATATCCTGCCATCCCAGGTGTGCTCCGTGCGGTCCGCTTATTATGCAACTGCCGGCGGGCGGGAGCCAGGGCGGAAAGCTGTTTATGAATCTGCCTTTGGGGATGGGATAAGGAAAAAGAGAGGATCGTGTCGTGATGCAGGCGGCGGCAAGAGAGAGCTGGCTTGAAAAACTCAAAATGAAAAGGATTACTATTTCGCAGATTCCGGATGTCTCCCTGACGGAGCACTGGGGCGGGATGGAAGATGGCATGGTGATGCTGACCCTGGAGGCGGACCTGCCCCGGGATATAGCGGCCGGCCGGTGGCAGGTTTGCCTGGAGCCTGATTTTGCGCCGGATTTTTTCTGGACGCCGCATTTGACCCCGGACCCGGACAGCGTGGTAGACATGCATGTGTTCCGCACGCCTGCGCTGATGATGGGAAAAGGCGAATGGGTTTTGTGCGCTTTCCCCGTCATGGATGGCGTGAAGATAGGGGACAGCCGTTATTTTATGGATTTGAACGCCCCTGCCGGAGAAATGACCTTCGGCCTGACGACCACGGAAAGCTATGATCATGTGCTTTACCGCGCCACCGACCGGGTGGTGCTGCCCAAGGGGCGTTTTTGCTACCGGCTGATTTTGATGCTGCAAAAGGGAAAGGAAGCGACGGAGAACCCTTTTCGTGCCGTGCTGGACTGGTATTGGAAAACCTACGGCTCGGCGCAAAGCGGGAACCTCCCCTCCTACCAGGCCCTGTGGCGCTACGTGGAGCGTACCTATGATTGGGCATTCCGCCTTTGGCGGCGTCAGATGTGGCAGGAGTTTACCGTTGAGGGCGTTTTGGTGGGCGCGCCCCAGTTTATTGTAACCGTGCGCCAGAGCGAGCGCTATGGGGAGCCCTATTCCATCCGGGAGCATGTGTCCATCTGGAATCAGGCGTGGTTCTGCTCCCTGCGTTCCGCCCTGGGCCTGTACCGGTACGCGCTGCGCAAAAAGGACGCGGAATTGCTGGAAAAGGCGCGGATGACCAAGGAATTGGCCCTCAGCTTCCCCCAGGCGGACGGATTGTTTGACAGCGTGGTGGCTGTTCCGGACAAGCGCACCGTCATTGACGGGAAGGAATGCGTGCGGGGCGGCGACTGGCAGGAAAGGTATTACGGCAACAGCGACCGCAATCCTCTGATCCGGGATATCGCCAAGGCGCCAAGGCACATCCTGGATATGTCCTGGACCGCATTGCAGATGCTGCAGTGGTACAGGGAGCTGGAGAGAGATGAGCGGCTGCTGGCCTATGTCACCTCTTACACCGAGCGTCTGCTGGCGCTTCAGGATGAGGACGGATACTATCCCGCATGGATCGACAAGGAATCGGGGAGGATTCTGGAGGAATTGCGTCAATCCCCCGAAAGTGCCGTTTCCGCCCGGCTGATGCTGGAGATGTATGAACTGACGCGGGATGGGCGCTGCCTGTCCAGCGCCGTAAGGTGCCTGGAAGCGCTGTGCATGCAGGTGCTGCCCGAGGGCCGGTGGGAAGACTTTGAAACCTACTGGTCCTGCAGCAGCTATGGCGCCAAGACGCTGCTGGGAAAGAAATGCGGGCGGAATCAAATCCATAAGCAGTGCACCCTTTCCCCGTTTTACATGGCGGACGCGCTGCTCAAATGCCATGAGGTCACGGGGGAGGACAAGTATCTGCGCTGGGGCCGGCGCTGCCTGGATGAAATGCTGATGCAGCAAAGCTCCTTCCAGCCCGGCTATGTACCCATCCCCGTGGTGGGCGGCTTCGGGGTGATGAACTGCGACGCCGAGCTTAACGACGCCAGGCAGAGCCTGTTTGCCGAGCTGATCATACGCTACGGGCGGGTATTGGATGTGCCGGAATATGTGGAGCGGGGATACGCGGCATTGAGGGCATCCTTTACCATGATGTTCTGCCCCGAAAATCCCCGGGTTTCCCGCCAATGGCAGCTACGCTGGCCCTTCCTTGGGCCGGAGGATTACGGTTTTATGATGGAGAACTATGGCCATGATGGCTATACGGATGAAAACAGCCTGGGGATCGGAGAGTTTTCCATTTACGATTGGGGCAGCGGTGCGGCGGCGGAGGCCTACCTGCGCATCGACGCCCATCTGGGCCCCCAGGAAAAGTAAGGGGAATGCAGGGGAGGAGGCATATTCATGGCCCGCCGGTTATCGTTGCTGTACAGCCAGTTGGGGTATTATGACCAGGGGGAAAAGCAGGCGTTTTTCCGCGCTCTGCCGCTCATTCCCGCCGCGGAGGCGGAGGGCCAGGCTTTCCGCCTCTTCAATGAGCAGGGGGAAAGCGTTTATCAGGGCGTGATTCGCCATTGGGGCGAGTTGTGGCGCTCCCGGTGGTGGGTGATGGATTTTTCGGACTTTGGGAAGGAAGGCGCTTATTATCTTGAGGCCTGCGGGGAAAAGAGCGAAAAATTCCTGATCGGCCCCCATGTGCTGTCCATGCAGGGACTGAGAACCATCGCCCTGGAACAGTTGGATGAACGGGTTGAACCGGGCGTGGGCGGCTGGCGGGATTGCGGAAGCAAGATCCGGGAGACCTCCTCCATGGTGATCACGGTGCATGCGCTTTGTGACCTGTGGGAAAACCCCCAAATGCTCCCCTTTGACCGGGATAAGCTGATGGCGGACATCCTGATAGGCGGCAACGCCCTGGTATCCGCCCAGGAAAGCTGGCCCGAGGACCCGCTCAAGGACGGCCGCTTCAATCACGACGCCTTCCGCATGACGGATTACGGCACCACCGATTATCATAACTGGCATGATACCGCATACGCCATCACGGGGCTCGTGCGCGCCTGGCAGGCATCCCGGCTTTACCGCCCGGCCGAGGCGGCCCGCTTCCTTGCCTGCGCGGAAAAGGCGTTTGAAAACGCCATGCGCCGCCCCTATGCCCTGGATAGCGATTTTACCACCCGGGATCATCCCGCCATCGCCTATCAGGACGACTTTGGGGATTTTGTCCATCATCTGGGGCGGCTGGTTTACCATAAGCCCGCCGGATGGAAAATTCCAAAGACGCTGCGCACCAAGGATAAGCTGACATTCGCCTTTGCCTGTACGCTTATGTATGACGCCACGGGCGAAAGGCGGTATCTTGACGCGGCGGTGGATTTTGCAGACAGCGCCTGCGCCCGCCAATGCCTGGACGGGGAGCGCCACCCTGAAGGCTTCGGATATTTTTACGAGTTTGAGGATGATGACGAGGCCTTCATGCTGGAATTCGGCCACAATCACAAGTGGCACATGGGCAATATCGAACCCTGCAATGTAAAGGGGCTGATGCGCCTGGTGGAACTCATGCCCGGGCACGGGAAGGCGGCGGCCTATCAGCGGGCCATCCTGGCGTATACCCAGGGGTATGTCAAGCGCGTCGCAAGCCTGACGCCCCTGTCCATCTATCCCCAGTCGGTGTACCCATCCTGCGGGGGCGTCAAGTTCTTTGAAATGGTGGTGCATGGCTTTACCTGCCTGTACGGGCAGATCGCCCATCATCTGATGGAGCTTTCGGATTTCCTGGAGGATGAAACCCTTGCCCGCCTGGCGGAGCGGAACCTTGCCTTCTGCGTGGGCCGCAATCCCGGCTTCCCGGATGCCTATACGCCCAGGGAATGGCAGTGCATGTCCCTGATCAAGGGCGTGGGTTCCCGCAGCTTCGGCGGCGTGCACAGCCTGTCGGAAATTCCGGACGGCAGCGCCATGAACGGCTTTGCCACAAGGCAGTTTGACAGCGAGACGCCGCTGGAGGAAATGCCGGATGAGCCCCTGGGCATTTGGCAGGAAGAGGGGAAGCTCTGGTTCAACGAAGATTACCTGCCCCACAGCCACGGCTATGTCAGCGGCGTGGCCAAGCGGGAGCGCCCCTTTGCCCTGCACATCCGCTGCATGGACGGGGACACTCCGGAGGCCGCCCGGCTGCGCCTTCGCTGGGAGGATGGCGGGGAGGAGGAGCTGGCCTGCGGTCCGGACGGAAGGCTGGCGTTTGAAACAGGACAAATGTACCGCCGGGGCGAGATCGCTCTTTCCCGGGACGACTGCTTTTACCGCCGGGAGATCGTTACGCTGCCGGATGGCCAGGTGTCCCTGAAGCTGGACATCGGGTGTTTGCTAAAGCTGTCCGCGCGGGAAAAGGATGGAAGGCTGTACATCACAGTGCGCAATACAGGCGCAAGACCCGTAGAAAGGCGACTGCATCTGGGAATGGCGGGCGTTGTGCTTGACCGGGATGATATTTTAGTGAGCCTTAAGCCGGGCGAGGAGCGGGAAACGGAGCTGGAGCTTAAACGCCTGCCTGGCGAGGGCGCATATCTTGTCAACTGCCTGGGGGGCGGGGAAGAAAAGCTGCCCCAGGTGCTGCTCTTTGGTATTTCTGCATGTAAAAACGCTGCGGCAAAATAGGAGGAAGCATGCTATGGCAGAATTTCGGGCGCCCTTTTCCCTGCACCATTTACAGGCCTATCCGGTACAGGCCAGCGAGGTGGCCTTCCTTCTGGGCGGCATCGGCACGGGCAACGTATCCGTTGGCAGCAGGGGACAATTGAAAGACTGGGAATTGTTCAACCGGCCCGGAAAGGGCAACAAGCTGCCCAATACCTTTTTCGCCATTCATACGGAGAACGGGGGGCGTGTGGACAACCGGGTGCTGGAAGGCCCCATCCTGCCGCCCTATTCCTCCTCCCACGGCTTTTTCAGCGCCGAGGCGGCAGGCCTGCCGCGGATGGAAGGCAGCACCCTGCGCGGGGAATACCCGCTGTGCTCCGTGGATTTTGAGGCTCCTTCCCTGCCCGTTCACGTGACATTGGAGGCCTTTACGCCCTTTATTCCCCTGAACGCGGAGGATTCCGGCATACCGGGCGCGGTGCTGCGCTATAGGGTCAGGAACCTTCAAAAAACCGACACCTTCGTTTCCGTAGCGGGCACGCTGTGCAACATGACGAATTTTGAAAAGTACAACCTGTTTGAGTATGTAGAGCGTTTTGGGGAGATCCGCAATGTGAAGATGGACGAGCCGGGGCTTCACGGCGTAAGCCTGGAATCCCGCGGGTTCGAACATTGGCATCCCCAGCATGCCTCCATGGCGCTGGCCACTACCTGCGAGCGCTTTACCGTCAAGCCGGAGATGTATATGGGCGCCTGGTGGGACAGCCTTCAGGATTTCTGGGATGATTTCTGCCAGGATGGGCGTCTTTCCCTCCAAAGCCCGGCGGATGGGGATGAAGACGCACAAAAGGACAGGCCGGAGGATGAGAAGACCGCCGCCCTGGCCGCCGAGGCCATGCTGGCCCCGGGGGAGGAAAAGGTTTTTGAGTTTTTGCTGACCTGGTATTTCCCCAACCGCGTCAAGGGCTGGAGAGAGGACTTTGATCCCAGAACCGTAACGCAGGAGCAAACCATTCGCAATCATTACGCCCTGAAGCTGGAAAGCGCGTGGGATGCCGCCAGATACCTGGCGCGGAACCTTCCGCGTTTGGAGGAAAAGACCCGCGACTTCCACGAGGCGTTCTTTGGCAGCACCCTGCCAAGGGAGGTGCTGGACGCGGCCTCCGCCAATATTACCGCCCTGCGCAGCCCCACCTGCTTTTGGCTGGAGAACGGCTGCTTCATGGGCTGGGAGGGCTGCTTTGACAGGGCGGGCTGCTGTGAGGGCAACTGCACCCATGTGTGGAATTATGAGCAGACGGTGGCGTTTTTGTTCCCCCAATTGGAGCAGAGCATGCGGGAAACGGAATTTTTATGGGAGACGGAGGAAAGCGGCCGCATGGCTTTCCGCGCCTTTACGATGCTGGAAGGGAAGCGCTGGGAAATGCATCCCGCCACCGACGGCCAATTGGGTACAATCGTCGGCCTATACAGGGATTACATGCTTTCCGGAAAGCCGGAGCTGCTGGAAAGGCTGGGGCCAGTTGCCCTGAAGGCGCTGGATTTCTCCATCTCCTATTGGGATCAGGATGGGGACGGCGTGCTGGACAGCCAACAGCACAATACCTATGATATTGAATTTTACGGCATGAACGCCATGAGCAATTCCATGTTCTATGCGGCGCTGCTGGCGGGGGAAAGGCTGGCGCTTGCGCTTGATGAGCCGGAGCGCGCACAGCGCTACCGGGTGATCCGCCTTGCGGGCTCTGAGAAGATGGACAGGGAATTGTGGAACGGAGAATATTACATTCAGAAAATCCCGGATGTGAATGCGTACAAGTACCAATTTGGCCAGGGCGTGCTGTCGGACCAGTTGCTGGGCCAGTATGATGCCTTTGTGGCGGGGCTTGGCTATGTGCTGCCCCAGGAGCATGTAAAGGAAGCGCTCCTGTCCATATACCGCTATAACCTGCGCCACGGCTTTGCGGAGCATCACAATCCCCAGAGAACCTACGCCCTGGGGGATGAAACAGGCCTCCTGCTATGCTCGTGGCCCCGTGGCGGGCGCCCCCGCTTCCCCTTTGTCTATTCCGATGAGGTATGGACAGGCATCGAATACCAGGTGGCGGCGACCATGATCTATGCCGGCATGGCGGAGGAAGGGCTGGAGATCGTCCGCGGCGTCCGCGGGCGGTACGACGGCTACCGGCGCAACCCCTTTAACGAGGTGGAATGCGGCCACCACTATGCCCGCAGCATGGCAAGCTGGGCCCTTGTTACAGCCCTCTCCGGTTATTCCTATGACATGAGCCGGAATGAGGTTTCCTTTGCCCCGCGGATCCATGCCGAAAATTTCCGCTGCTTTTATTCCAACGGACGGGAATGGGGCGTATACACCCAGGAAAAGCTGGAGGACGGAACGTACGCAAAGCGGATGCTGCCACTGTATACGGCGGGCACCGCATAAGAAATTTGCGGAATTCTGCGCCTTGCTTCTTGACAAGTCTTGAAAGCATACAGTACAATTTGTGTAGAAAACATTTACTATTGGCGGAAAATTGTGCAACTGCTATGATCGGCAGGAAGGCGGGCGGCAGAAGCGGGGGATGGGCGTTGAAGAATACCGAGATCAAAAAATCCACCATCATTGACGTAAGCAAGCGGGCCAAGGTATCCACCGCCACGGTTTCCCGGGTGTATAACGGCAACTATCCCGTACGGTCCAAGACCCGCGAAAAGGTCCTGCGCGCCATGCAGGAGCTCAATTTTGAGATCAATCAAAACGCCCGGAACCTCCGCCGGAACTTTTCCAAAATGATCGGCATCATCGTGGCGGATATCTCCAACCCCTACTTTATGAAAATCGCCAAGGGCGTTGAGGAAATGGCCAACCCCGAAGGCTATTTGATAGTATATGCCAGCGCGGACAATAATCCTGAAAAGGAAGCGGACCTGATCAGAATGTTTGCCCAATACCGCGTGGACGGCGTGGTGCTGGCTTCCTGCGTCCAGGATGCCGCCACGATCAACGATGTCATGCAGCAGAGCATGGGCTGCGTGCTGGTGGACAGCCCCATCCCTGGCGCGCGGGCGGACAGCGTTGTGGAGAACGATGAGGAAGCCGCGCAGGCCCTGGCGGAATATGTTTTGGGCATGGGGCACCGGGATATCTGCTTTGTGAACGGGGATATGCGCACCAGTACCGCCAATGCCCGCTTCCAGGGCTTTACCCGGGCCATGCGGCGCTATGGCCTTGTATTGAAGCCGGAGCAATGCATCGAGGGCATGTTCTCGCGTGCGGTGGCCGGGGAGAGGCTGGCGGCATATCTGGATGCCCGCCCCAATCCTCCCACCGCCCTGGTGACCGCCAGCAACGATATGACCGAAGGCGTGCTGGAAACATTGGTGGCCCGGGAGCTGCGCATCCCCGTAGACGTCTCCCTGGCCAGCTTCAACGAGGTGGAGTTTTCCGGCATTATCCGGCCCGCTCTGACGCATATGACCGATAACACGCTGGAAATAGGCCGCAAAGCGGGAGAAATCCTTATGGAACACATCAATTCGGAGAAAACGAGATCGTCGGGGGCGATGGAATACCGGACGATCTGCTTCTCCAAACGGCTGGTGGAGGGTGCTTCTGTCAAGCGGATGAAGGAATAGCGCCGGCCGCGGAGGGCAGGCAAAATGCGGCGGGATTTTTACGAAAAAAAGAAAACGATTACTATTTCTGGAGAAAATGGATGGCGTGCCGGAATGGCCGCCATGGCTGAGGCAAAGAGGCAGCGCATCCATGCCGGTTCCCGGGCTGGATCCGTGCATGGGGCGCAATGGTACAAGGCAGGAAGAAAGAGGGGCATGCGAACAATGGAAAAGGGGCAACTGCTCAAGCGGGTTTACCGTTACCGGATTCAGCTTTTGATGGTCATCCCCTGTATTGCGTGGTACATCACGTTTGCCTATGTGCCCATTATCAGCGGCGTGCTGCTATCCTTCAAGGACTACAAATTCAATATGGGCATTTTGAGGAGCCCTTGGGTCGGACTCCAGTACTTTCAAAATTTCTTCATGTATTACCAGACGCCCCAGATGATCAAGAACACGCTGGCCCTGGGGTTCATGAAGGCCATACTGGAATTCCCGTTTGCCATCATCCTGGCGCTAATGTTTAACGAGGTGCGCCGGCCCGCCTTCAAACGGATCACCCAGACCATTTCGTATATCCCCAATTTTCTTTCCTGGGTCATTTTGGCCACCATGATGCAGCGCATCCTGGCGCCCAACGACGGGCTGCTGAACGGATTCCTGTCCCTGTTTGGCAAAAATGAGAACACCTTCTGGATGATGAAGGAAAGCAGCTTCTATCCCATTATCTTCCTGTCGGATATATGGAAGGGCATCGGTTGGGGCTCCATTATATATCTGGCCGCCATCACAGGCATCGATCCGGCGCTGTACGAAGCCGCCCGCATCGACGGCGGCAACAAGTGGCATGAGATCATTCATGTGACGCTGCCCGGCATACGCACCACCGTTGGGTATTTGTTCATCCTGGGGATCGGCGGCATCGTATCCTCGGGCTATGACCAGATTTATCTCATGCGCACCGCGGGCAATATGCGCCTGGCGGATACGCTGGACCTGTACATCATCCGCATTGGCCTGACGGGCGGGCAGTATGGTTACGGCGCAGCCGTGGGGCTGATTCAGGGAGTGGTGGCCCTGGTGCTGGTGCTCACCACCAACTATCTGTCCAAGAAAATGACCGAAGTCAGCATCTGGTAGGCAGGGCCGGCGCAGACTGGCCTTGAAATAAAAGGAGGTAAGCCTATGAAACGGATTCTGGTCTGGTTAATGGCCCTGTGTATGTGCATGACGTGGGTTGGGGCCGTCGCCCAGGAGCAAAAGCCCGACACCTGGATTGCCGATCGCACCATCGTTGTCCGTTCCTTCATTGACGATCAGGGCCTGTATCTTCCCGATGATACGGTGCACAACGCCGTGGCGGATGAATTGCGCGCCCGTACGGGCATTTCCCTGGAATTCCAGTATACCGCCGGCGTCAATGACCTGGAGGTCATGACCACCATGATGGCATCGGGCGATATTCCGGATGTGGTCACCTTCTACCTCAACGATTCCTCCCGGCCCGAATTCCCCATCCTGCTCAAGGCAGCCCGGGAAGGCATGTTTGCGGACCTGTCCCCCTACTTTGCGGATTCCAAGGTGTTCAGCAAGTATCTGCAGGAAGGCTATCTGCCCTCGGATACCCGCGACCAGGTGATGTGGCGGCCGGAATTCAACGGCGCGTGCTACCTGGCGCAGCTTCAGGTGATCCGCTCCTTTGAAAGCGCCGCCAACAAGCTCTACACCGGCATGTATTTGCGAAAGGACATCGCCGATGCCCTTCAGGTAAACAGCTTCTCCATCCACACGCTGGATGACCTGTACAACCTGCTGCTCCGCATCCGGGACGGCGGCTTTGTGGACAATAATGGGCAGCCCGTATATCCCTTGGGCCCCAGCATTTGGGGCGGATCCTATGACCGGCGCTCGGCTGTGGAGCCAGCAAACTTCGGCCGGGAGGGCTTTGATCTGTACGAGGGCAAGGTGGCTTTCCTGACGGAGACGCCTTTTGCCATGGAGCAGGTGGAGTTCTATCAGAAGCTGCTGGCTGAAAACCTGATGAACATGGAGATGTTCTCCATGGATACCACAAGAGCCGAAGAACTGTGCCGCAGCAACTCCTGCGCCATCATCAACCAAGTTCACAACTACATTGACATATTCAAGGAGAACGATTACATTCCCCTGCTGATTGAAAACTGGAAAGGTGAATACAACGTATCCTACGAGAACGGCAAGACAGGCTATGGCGGCTTTGCCATCTCTTCCAAGGCAAAGAATCCCGAGGAAATTTTCGCCCTGATAGATTACCTGGCCACCCGGGAAGGCAAGCTGCTGTGGCTGTACGGCATCGAGGGCCAGCACTACACCCTGGACGAGAACGGCAATCCCCTGGTAAAGCCCGAATATTATGAGTGGGTCAAGACAGCCGATCCCCGCGAAGTGCGCAACATCGGCGTTGGAGGCGGGTGGATTTTGTTCCTGGCCAACACGGACATCGACGCGATGGCAGACTTTGGGGAGCCGGGCTGGGGCCTGAGGCTGGAACCCGACAGGGATCAGTACGGCGACGTGCTATTTGACCTGATCAAGGAAACCCGCACCAACAAATACATCGAGGGATTTGCGCCCACGGGCTATCTTTCGAATCTGCCGGATGTGGAATCCCGCCTGAGCCCCTTGCTCCAGGAGACGAATGACATCATGGTACAGGCCATCTTCTCGGGCAGCGCCGAAAGCGCCAAGAGCATCCTGGACAGCTACAACACACAGCTCAAGGCCGCGGGGCTGGATGCGTTCAAGGCCTATCTGGAAGAGGTATACGCCGCCAATCCCACCTCCATCAATTTTATCGGCGACAAATAATCCTTGATGGAAAAAGGGGCTGTTGCGCCCGGCGCGCATCCGGCAAGCAAACGTGCGCCGGGCCGGCCAGCCCTTGTTCCCGAATGACCACGGAGGGGAAGCGAGTAAGATGTGGTTTCGCCGTTCGCTGCGGTCCAGGTTTCTGACACTTTTGAATTATTCTCTGCTGATCTTGCTATGCCTGGTCATTGTCATCCCTTTCTGGTATGTGATCGTGCTGTCCTTCAATGGCGGGAAGGATACGGCCATGGGCGGCGTCGCCTTCTGGCCCCGGGCTTTTACCGTCAACAATTACGTTCAGATTTTTACGGACAAGAATATCCTGCAGGGATACGGCGTTACCTTGTTCCGCACGGCGCTGGGCACAGCGCTCAGCGTGCTATGCACCGCCATGGCCGCCTATGGCCTCAAGTGCAAGGAAATGCCGGGACATAAGCTGTTTACAAGCATCATCGTGTTTACAATGCTCTTTGGCGGCAACGCCGTAGCCTACTATATTGTACTGCGCACGCTGAAGCTGCCCAACACCATCTGGGTGTACATCATCCCCGGCCTGTACAGCGCGTGGAACATCATTCTGGTCCGGTCCTTTTTTGAAACCCAGGGTCAAAGCCTGGAGGATGCCGCCACGGTGGATGGAGCGGGGGTTCTGCGCATCTTTTTCCAGATTGCACTGCCCCTTGCCAAGCCTGTGATCGCCGTTATAGCCCTATATAACGCGGTGGGGCAGTGGAGCGATTGGTTTGCGGGGGCATTTTACATAACAGACCGGAATCTTCGGCCTGTAGCTACCATTTTGCAGCAGATGCTGGTAGCCAACACATCGGTGGTCAATCAGGCCAAGAACTCCTATCAGGCCCTCAATCTTGTCAAATACCAGGTGACGGGCGATTCGCTGAAGATGGCGATGGTCATCGTGACCATGGCCCCTGTCATGCTGATGTACCCCTTCATTCAAAAATATTTTACCAGCGGCATCATGCTTGGCGCCATCAAGGGATAGCAGGAGGAAGGAATATGTGGCAGCCCGCCGACCTTGGCAATCTTTGCTTTCGCCGCAGAGCGCGGCGCAACCGTATATCCAGTTATGATATCAAAGGCGGAAACGCAGATTTTGTGATCATCGCCCCCGGAGAATCCCGTGTGCTGTGCGATATGAAGGGCGCGGGGTGCATCACCCACATCTGGACCACCATCGGTTATGACGAAACCCAGAGCAGCCATGTGCCCCGCAAAGCGGTGCTGCGCATGTATTGGGATGAAGAAGCATCCCCCAGCGTGGAAGCGCCCATTGGTGATTTTTTTGGCATGGGGCATGGCATCACCCGAAATTTCGTTTCCGAACCGCTCCAGATGAGCCCGGAAGATGGGCGGGGCTTCAATTGCTGGTTTCCCATGCCCTTTGAAACCGGGGCCAGGATTGTGGTGGAAAACCAAAACCATGAAAACATATTCCTGTTCTATTATATTGATTATGAAGAATTGGACCTCCTTCCGCCGGATACGCTGCGCTTTCACGCCCAATGGCGGCGGCAATGCCCCACGGACGGCGTGGATGAAAGCACGGTGGATAAGGACTATTTCGTGGCCGGCGGGGAAAACATCACGGGCGATGGCAATTATGTGATCCTGGAGGCGGAGGGAGCCGGCCATTATGTGGGCTGCAACCTCAATATTGACAACCGCCGCCCAGGCACAGAAGCGGACTGGCCCGGCGAGGGAGACGATATGATCTTCATCGACGGGGAAAAATGGCCTCCCCGCCTGCACGGAACAGGTACCGAAGACTATGTATGCACCGCCTGGGGGCCCCGGCAGGAGTATAACGCCCCTTATCACGGCATTATTTTGGGCGGGGAAAAGAACTGGAAGGGGCAGATGACTTACTACCGGTATCATGTCAAGGATCCAGTCATCTTTGAAAGCTCCATCCGTGTAACCCTGGAGCACGGGCACGATAATCACCGCAGCGATGACTTTAGCAGCACCGCCTATTGGTATCAGACGGAGCCGCACAAGCCCTTTGAGGAATTGCC
>JAEWWY010000487.1 GCA_023458835.1 Bacillota bacterium | reverse complement strand
GAGGCCCCGCAAATAAGTAGGGGTCGCCCTCCTGCATCGTTATCCCAATGGTTTTAAGCGCCCGCTGGATATTGACCAGCCGGTCCCGGTGGGAGCTTAAATAGGAAGGACCGCAGATCAGCCCAATACGCCTGTGTCCTTTTTGGATCAGGTGCTGGCACAAATCGTAGGAAACGGTGGCAAAATCCGCATCCAGAAAATCTCCCTTGAACTGGGGATTGGGGATGCGGCGGTGAAGAAGGATCATCGGCACGGTTTGACTAAGCTGTGTAATATAGTCATTGTTATGGCCGGTGGTGTTGATGATAAAGCCGTCCACCTGCCGTTCGGTCATCAGGCGCAGGTAGCTCTCCTCGGTATCCTGCTCTGAAACTGTATTGCAGTAGAAAAGGTTGTACCTGTCGGGGCGGATAACGCTTTCAACCGCTTTGGTGATCTGGCCAAAATACTCGTTGTTGCCGTCGGAAATCAGCATGGCGATGGTTTGGGTGGAATCATTTTTAAGGCCCCGCGCCACAAGGTTGGGGTGGTAATTGAATTTTTTGATGGTTTTTTCCACGCGCCGGCGTTTGTCTTCCGTGACGCCGGTGCTGTTGTTGATGACCCGGGACACCGTGGCCAGCGAGACTCCGGCCTCAGCGGCAATATCTTTAATGGTAACGCTTTTTTTCATTCCATATCCTATCTTTCCTGGCTTGCGCCGGGGTGGCTGATCTATAGTGTAACGGTTCTGCCGTTTATTTTCAAGCTTCTTTTCAAAATGCGGTTTTTTCACCCATTTATATCATAACGTTTTCAAATAAAAAATCAAGATGAAAAACAACTATTCAATTCAACCAAAATATTCTGAGAAATAATTGGATTTTGTATTGCATTTGGGTTCATTTTGATTATAATAAACACATGGCGATTTGAAAACGTATTCAAATCGAATGCTGGAAAACCAAAAAGGAAGGATGAAACTCATGAAAAAGGCTTTCGCGTTCCTCCTGTCTGCCGTCATGGTCCTGACCCTTTTCTCCGCGCCCGCTTTTGCTGCGGCAACCGCCCCCAGCGGACAACCCGTCAAAATCGGTCTTGCCACCGTGCTGACCGGCGAGCGCGCCATGGAAGGCGAATATGCTTCCAATGCCGCCGCCATTATCACCCAGGAAATCAATGACGCGGGCGGCGTTTTGGGGCGCCCGGTTCAAATCGTGATCGAAGACGGCCTTGGCACGGACGTGGGCGCGGTCAACGCGTACCGCAAGCTGGCTGACGATCCGGAGATTGTTGCGATCATCGGCAGCGACAACTCCAATGATAACATCGCCATTTCCAACGACGCCCTTCAGGCGCAGATCCTCACCACGGCGCAGGGCTCCAGCCCCAAGCTGCGGGACATCTGCAACAACGACAACCCCTGGCTCTTCCAGCTTCGCGCCTGCGAGGAAACCATGATCGACGCGTTGATCGGCTTTGCCGTGGAAGAAAAGGGATATCAGAAATTCGCCATCATCCATGATACGGAGACCAACTCTTCCGATCAAACGCGCCTGTTTACCGAAGCGCTCCAGCGCCGCGGCGTCGAGCCGCTGGTGGTTGTTCCCTTCACCACGGGCACGAAGGACTTTACCTCCCACATCACCAAGATCCAGCAGGTGGAGCCTGAAGCGATCATCGGCGCATGCCTCTTTAATGAAGCGGCCATCATCGCCGAACAGATCCGTGCCTTTGGCATGGAGGATATGCCCATCTTCGGCTCCAATGCCTGGGCGGATCCCGTGACCCTCAAACTGGGCGGAGCAGCCCTCAACAGCGTGTACAGCGCGGCTGCCTGGGTGCCCAACACCACCAACCCCAAGGGCGCCGCTTTCGCCCAAAAGTATCAGGAATTGTACGGACAGGTCTGCGCAAAGGCTGCCGCCCAGATTTACGACCATGTGAGCGTGATCTGCGCCGCCATTGAAAAGGCCGGCTCCACAGACCGCCAGGCGGTACGCGACGCCATGACGACCATCGATTCCTACGCCGGCGCCATCACGACCTATGACTGCCGTACCAATGGCGACTGCGGCCGCGGCGGCCTGGTGGTGCAGATCGTGGACGAAACGCCCACCGTTTTGCAGGAGATCTTTTCCGAAAAGCAGATTTAATGTTTAATATGCGCCCTCCGTGCCGGAGTCCCTGGCGCGGAGGGCGTTGATTTTGGGGCTTCATGCCGCTTTAAGCGTGGCGGTGGCCTGAACCGCCATGAGAAAAGGAGATACGTCCATATGGGACAGAACATACAATTGCTGGTGTCGGGCCTTTCCACCGGTGTTGTGTACGGGATGATCGCCATGGGCATGGTGCTCATCTTCCGGGCTGTAGGCGTCATGAATTTCGCCCAGGGTGAGTTTCTGATGATCGGCGGCTATCTTTGCTACACCTTCAACCAGATATTGGGCCTGAACATCATTTTATCGCTGGTGCTTGCCAGCGTGGGGATCGGCGTGGTGGGCGTGCTGTTTATGCGCGCGGCCTATTGGCCCCTTCGCAGGGCGCAGGTGCGGGCCATCATCGTCAGCGCCATGGGCGCATCCATGGTTTTCAAGGAGGGGGCGCGCCTGATCTGGGGCTCCATCCCTGTGAAGGTGGACAAAGTCATCTCAGCGCCGGTCAAGCTGTTCGCCGGCGGCATCATTCAGGGGCAGTACCTGGCCATCATCATTGTATCGGCCCTCCTGATGTTTCTGGTGTATGTGCTTTTGGAAAAAACATTTATCGGGCATATCATGCAGGCCACGGCGCAGGATCAGTATATGGCCTCCATGGTGGGCGTGCCCGTCATCTTCTCCATTGCCATGACCTTTGCCTTAAGCGCCATGATTACCGGTATCGGCGGCGGGATGCTTGCGCCGTTGTTCTTTCTGAATAACACCATGGGCGCCACCGCGGGCGCGAAGGCCTTCGCAGCCATTGTCATCGGCGGGTTCGGCAGCGTACCCGGCGCCATCATCGGCGGGCTGATCGTAGGGCTGATCGAGGCCTTTGGCGGCGCGTATATCAGCACCACATATCAACTGGTGCTGATCTACATCGGCTTGATCCTTGTGCTGATGATTAGGCCGCAGGGGCTTTTCAGCGGCAAAATTCAGGAAAAGGCATAGGGGGGCTGACCATGAATACAACAACATCCATAGCCCAAACCATGAGGAAGGTTTCCCGCTTTTTTCCTGCCCTGATACTGGTGCTGTTCGCTTTTACGCCCATGGTGACGGGCAACTATATGCTGCGGGTTTTGAACATAGCGCTTATCACGTATCTGTGCGTGCTCAGCGTGTATGTGCTGCTGGGCATGTGCGGCCAGAACTCCTTTGCCCAGGCAGGGCTTTGGGGCGTGGGAGCCTACACCGCCGCGAATGTTACAATGAAGCTGAACATGCCGCCCCTGGTGGCCATGCTGGCCGCGGTCGCGGGCACCGCCCTGTTTGCGTTTGTGCTGGGCTTTGCCTTCTTCAGGCTGCGCCAATACTACTTTACCTTTGCCTCCGTCGGCCTGATGACTATTTTGAACGGCCTGTTCATGAACTGGGAGCCGGTGACCGGCGGGGCCCTGGGCATTCAAAACGTCCCGAAGTTTTCCGTCGGCTCCCTTACGCTTACCTCGGAAACCTCTTATTTCTATCTGATCCTGGCCTTTTGCGCGGTGGTGTTCATCGCGATGCGCCTGCTTTTCTACTCGCGCCTGGGCCGTTCCTTTATGGCCATCCGCGACAATGAGATCGCTGCCAACTGCATGGGCGTCAACAGCCTGCTGACCAAGAGCATCGCCTTTGGCATATCCGGCGCGCTGTGCGGGCTGGCGGGGGCGCTGTACGCGTTTCTGTCCGGCTACTTAAGCTATCAGACGTTTACCTACCAGCAATCCACCATGTACCTGATCATGATCATGCTGGGCGGCACGGCTTCCCCCAGCGGCGCCATTATCGGCACGATGATCATTTCGCTTTTGCAGGAGTGGGTGCGCCCGCTGGCAAACTTTATGCAATTGATTTACGGCGCAGGCATTATGATTTTGATGATCGTACAACCGGAAGGGATTTTGGGAGGAGGCAAGGCGCTTTATGACATGCTCTTCAAGCGGAAAAAGCCCGGTGCTCACACTATCTGACGTAGTGAAGCGCTTCGGCGGCGTGACCGCGGCCGATCATGTGTGCCTGGAATTGTACGGCGGCGAGGTGTTTGGCCTCATCGGGCCCAACGGCTCCGGCAAAACAACGCTGCTCAACCTGATCACCGGTATCTATAAAGCGGATGGCGGTCAAATTTCGCTGGGCGGCCGCGATATCACCAAGGCGCCCACCCATATGCGGGCCAAGCTGGGGGTAGTCAGAAGCTTCCAGCATCCGCGCCTTCTGGGCAGGTGCGACATTGAAACCAATATTCTGGTGGGGCTGGATCTGGCGGGGCTCCGCCGCGTCCCTCAGGCAAAGCAGCACCAGGAATATATGCAATCACTGCTTGACGCCGCAGGGCTAACCAAAGTGAACCTGAAGGACAGCACCGAAAAGCTTTCCTACGGCCAGCAGAAGATGCTGGAAATCGTCCGCGCCATGCTCAGCTACCCCAAGGTACTGCTGCTGGACGAACCTGCCGCGGGCCTTAACCGGGCGGAGATGGATTACATCCGCTCGCTGATTGCCATCGCGGTGAAACAGGACATTGCGGTTTTGCTGATCGAGCACGCGATGGATCTGGTGATGGAAATCTGCGACCGAATTACCGTGCTCAACTTCGGCCGCCAACTGACCACGGGCCTTCCGCAAGAGGTGCAGGAGAATCCCGACGTGATCGAGGCCTATCTTGGGGGAGGAGGGAAAAGCGCATGATGCACATTAGCAACCTTGTTTCCCGCTATGGCCACATCGAAGCGCTGCACGGCATCAGCCTGGAAGTGGGCGACAAGGAAATCGTTGCCCTGATCGGCAGCAACGGCGCCGGCAAGACCACGCTGCTCAATTCCATCTCCGGCCATGTGGAGTCGTCCGGAAGCATCCTGTACCACGGCGAGGAGCTTCGCGGGAAAAAGCCCCATGTGATTACACGCAAAGGGGTCTTGCAGGTGCCGGAAGGCCGGCATGTGTTTCCGGGTCTCACGGTGGAGGAGAACCTGGCCGTGGGCACCGTGGCGTGGAAGGGTATCAAACTGATGGCCGGCAATATCAGTAACGATCTGGAGTATGTGTACGGCTGCTTTCCGCGCCTGAAGGAGCGCCGCGCGCAGTTGGCGTGGAGCCTTTCCGGCGGCGAGCAGCAGATGCTGGTGATCGGCCGCGCGCTGATGGGGCATCCCAAGATGCTGATGCTGGATGAGCCCTCCATGGGCCTTGCGCCCCTGGTCATCGAAGAGGTGTTTGAACGCATTGTAGCCATCAACCAGACCGGCATTCCCGTGCTGCTGGTGGAGCAGAATGCGAAGCTGGCGCTCAGCGTATCCAACCGGGCTTATGTGATTGAGCGGGGAAACATCATTCACAGCGGTCTTTCCAAAGACCTTGGGGAGGATGACAAGGTAAAGGAAGCCTATCTGGGGAAAAAGAAAACAACGGCCTAAGCTTTGCTTTAGCCAACAGTAAAGGACGGATGAATTATGAAGCTTTCCATAGGCTGCGACCATGCAGGTTATCATTTAAAAATGGCCATGCTGCCCTTACTTAAGAAAGCGGGTCACGAAATTATTGACAACGGGTGCCATGATCCCGCGGAAATGCCTTATTTTCCCGATGTGGCCAAAGCCGTATGCCAGCACATTCTGGATGGCAACGCGGAGCGCGGCTTCATGTTCTGCGGCTCAGGCGTAGGGGCATCCATCGCATGCAATAAGATCCCCGGCATCCGCGCCAGCATGATCCATGACTGGCACTGCGCCCATCAGGCCGTGGAGCATGACCATGTGCAGGTGATGTGCATCGGCGAGAAGATCGTGGGGCCCTGGCTGGCCTGGGACCTGATTCAGGAATTTCTCAAAGCAAAGGGTGACACGGATGAGCGCGCCATGACGGTGCTGAAAAAGCTGCGGGAAATGGACGAGGCATTTGCCGGCGCCGGGAAATGAACCCAAGGGCTTGAAAAGCCCAAAGCGGATGGCGTATTTGCGGGTGTGCTTGTGTAATTTCACAAGCACATTTTCTTATGTTCGGATGAGGGGAGCAACCAGAGAACGGAACAACTATATCCGCCATCACCTTTGCTTTATACGGTTAGCCGGTATCCGTATGATAGTGCAGCAGTGACAGCAGGGGTGCGCGCAAATACACGCTGTCAGGCATCAGGCTCCTTCTACACCAGAATAGCCTTTTTCTTCGCTGCAATCAATAGTCTGTTCTCCAAGAACGCCAAGGTAAAAAGTGCCTTTTGCATGAGCTGTATTTCTCCCTTGTTCATCCGTTTATTTTCGCGTGCCGAATAGCACAAGGGACTGTTCCCTGTGCCCAATCAGTTATTGCGTTTTGTCTCATCCGGGGCGCCCGTGGTTCACATCAGCCATGTTCAAAGGAGGAAGGAACACCCAGAAAAGCAGGCGGATAGGGCTGGTATATTCTGCCCTCCCCTTTGTTTTTTGAGTGTATTTTTGTATGATAGGAAACAGTACGCATGGCAATCATGCATTGTCAAGAAAGGCAATATGGATGAGATACCGTTTCATAATAATCATTTGCTTTTCCCTTTGTGTCGTTTTTTTGCTGGCAAGCACCATGACGGCACTGGCCGAAACCGGCCCGGCCACTGCAGCCTAACCGGCCCTTAAGCTGAAGGTCAGTACGGCCAATCAGAGCTACGGCACGGGAGAAACAGTAAAAATGACCGCCGTGATCACTGGCATGGGTTATACAAACACGAAATTCTTTGTCCAGAAAATTGGCGGATCCGGCGCCGGTATTGTATACGAAGGTACAGCGAAAACGGGAAAAACAATAAACGATAGCTGGGATACAAAAGATGCGGACCCCGGCACCTATGAGGTGGTTGCCATCGTTTACGGGGAAGGCGGCGCCGAGGTTCAAATCGCCGGCAGCACCTTCAAGGTGACCGTACCGGTAACGGGGCTGAAACTGAACAATACCAAACTATCGCTTGAAAAGGGAGACACGTTCCAGTTGACGGCAGAGGTCTCACCCAAAGAGGCCAGCCAGGCTGTCAGCTATCAAACCAGCGATTCTTCG